>JALUED010000093.1 GCA_027053145.1 Thermaceae bacterium
GGGTGGGGGCAAGCAGAAGGTCCGCGATCGCGTCGGTGAGCTTCCGGTTCGCTTCCTCGGGGAAGGGCTCCTTGAGGTTGTGGCTCCGGAGCCCGGCTTCGACGTGGCCCACCGGCAGGCCCTCGAGGAACGCGGCCCAGGCCACCGCGAAGGTGGTAAGGGTGTCCCCGTGCACCAGCACGTAGTCGGGGGCGAGCGCCCGGAGCGCCTCGGCTGCGTTTGGAACGATCCGCCCGGCGAGGGCGGGGAGCGCCTGCCGGGGGCGCATGACGGCGAGGTCCCGGTCCACGGGCAGTTCAAAGAGGTCAAGGGCATCGGCGAGTTGCTCCTTGTGCTGGCCGGTGAGCAGCACCCGAGGTTCGATCTCGGGCTGGTTGGCGAGGGCCCGGTAAACCGGGGCCATCTTGATGGCCTCGGGCCGGGTTCCAAGGGCAAGGACCACCCGTTTCATGCTTCCCTCTGCCGCCTCCAGATGACGAAGGCGAGAAGACCGAGGCTCGTGATCCCGGTTGCGGCGATGGCGGGCGCGGGGATGCCCTGAAGCCAAAGGGCTAAAAGGTCGGCGACCAAGGTGGCTCCCCAAAGCAACGCCACCGCCCGCCAGGTGGAAAACCCCCGGGCCAAAAGGCGGTGGTGGAGGTGGTCGCGACCTGGGTTCGAGAGGGGGTTTTTGCCGGCGAGGAGCCTGCGAAAGAAGACCCAGGTGGTATCGAGGATCGGCACTGCCAAAAAGAGCGCCACCGGCACCAGGGAGAAAACCGTGGTTACCTTGACGTAGCCGAGGATCGCCGCCGCCGCCAGGACGTAGCCAAAGAAGTAGGCCCCGGCGTCGCCCATGATGATCTTCGAGGGCGGGAGGTTGTGGCGCAAAAACCCAAGCGCGGCCCCTGCCAAGGCGGCAAGCATCAAGGTCGCGGCGGCCCGGGTTTCGAACTGGGCGCTGGCAAAGAGCAGGCTCACGGAGGTGATCAGGGCAATGCCCCCGGCCAGGCCGTCCAGGCCGTCGATGAGGTTCATCGCGTTCGTGATGCCGACGAGCCAGAGCCAGGTAAGAAAGAGCGAAAGCAGGGGGTCTAAGGGGCTGCCGAAGGCCGCCTCGATCCGCACTCCGGCGCCGTAGGCGAGGAGGGCGGCGAGGGTCTGGGCCAAAAGGCGGAGCCAGGGCGAAAGCCCAAATTGGTCGTCGAGAAACCCCACGAAGAGGAGGAGCGTGCCCCCAAGAAGGACCGCAAGAAGCTGGATGAGCACGTCGTCCACCACGATGGGCCGGATGGCGCCTGCGACCGCGAGCGAGACCACCACCCCGGCGTAAACCGCAAGGCCCCCGGCGTTCGGGAGCTGCCCCTGGTGTTGCCGGCGCCCCCCGCCTTCGTCGGCCCATCCCGCCCGCAGGGCGAAGGCCCGGACCCTCGGGGTAAAGCGCCAGGTGAAAAGGGCGGCAAGGAGGAAGGTCAGCACCACCACCTTCCAGCCGCTCCCCGCGGGGTCGGCCACCCCCAGGGATTGCAGGAGGGCGTAGAACGGGTCGGGCATGGGCCGAAAGGGCGTTTTCAGGGTTTACTTGGTTCCGTAGATCCGATCGCCGGCGTCGCCCAGTCCGGGGACGATATATCCCTTTTCGTTAAGGCGCTCGTCCACCGCCGCCACCACGATTTCCACCTCGGGGTGTTCGCGGTGGACTCGTTCGATGCCCTCCGGCGCGGCGATGATGTTCATCAGCTTGATGGGGCCTGCGCCCCGGGCCTTCAGGACCTCGATGGCCCGGGCCGCCGAGCCTCCGGTGGCGAGCATCGGGTCGGTGAGGAAGACACGCCGGGCACCGATGTCTTCGGGGAGCTTGGCGTAGTACTGCACCGGCTCCAGGCTTTCGGGGTCGCGGTAGAGGCCGATGTGCCCCACCTTGGCGGCGGGGATGAGCCGGAGGATGCCGTCCACCATCACCAGCCCGGCGCGGAGGATGGCGACGAGCGCGAGCTTCTTGCCCGCGAGCACGCGCACCCGGGCGGGGGCCACCGGGGTTTCGACCACCCGCTCTTCAAGCTCCAGGTCCCGGGTGGCCTCGTAGGCCATGAGCATGCTGACCTCGGCCATGAGCTCGCGGAAGTCCTTGCTGCCCGTGCGTTTGTCCCGGAGGAGGGCAAGCTTGTGCTGCACCAGGGGATGGTCTACGACCGTAACCTTGCCGCTCATCCCTTCGAGGCTACCACCCCAGCCTTGCCTATAGTGGGAGCATGCTGAGGGTCGCGAGCTGGAACGTGAACGGCATCCGGGCGGCCTTGAAGAAGGGCTTTTGGGCGACGGTGGCAAAGCTCAATCCCGACATCCTCGGCCTGCAGGAGATCAAGGCCGATGTGGCTCCGGAGATCCCGCCTTCGTTTGCCGGCTACCGCTGGCTTTGGAATCCGGGCGCGAAAAAGGGCTATGCCGGCACCGCCCTGCTTTACCGCGCGGTGCCCCTTGCGGAAAAAAACGGCCTCGGGGTCCCCGAGTTCGACGCCGAGGGCCGGGTGCAGACGCTCGAGTACGAGCGCTTCTTTTTGGTGAACGCCTACTTTCCGAACGCCGGCAGGGGGCTTCCTCGGCTCGGCTTCAAGCTTGATTTCAACCGAGCGATCGAGGCCTACCTCGAGGACCTAAGGCAAAAAAAGGGCGTCATCCTGATCGGCGACCTCAACGTCGCCCACCGCGAGATCGACCTGGCCCGCCCTAGGGACAACGTGAAAAACGCCGGCTTTACCCCGGAAGAGCGGGCCTGGATCGATGCCTTTTTAAAAAAGGGCTGGGTCGACACCTTCCGGTACTTCCACCCGGATGAGACCGGGGCCTACACCTGGTGGAGCTACCGCTTCAACGCCCGGGCGCGGAACATCGGTTGGCGCGTTGATTACGTGATCATTAGCGAGGATCTGCTGCCCTACCTCAAGAACGCCTACATCTTCTACGACACCTACGCCTCGGACCATGTCCCCGCGGTGGCCGAGTTCGACCTGTAGGGGGGAGGCATGCGCTTTTCCAGGGCCCGCGCTCGGATGCAGAGCTCGCTGATCCGCGAACTTTTGAAGCTCGCGAGTCGGCCGGGGGTGCTTTCGCTGGCGGGTGGGATCCCGGCCCCTGAGCTTTTTCCCATGGATGCGCTCGAGGCCGCCACCCGACGGGCGCTTTCGCGCTACGGTCCGGCCGCGCTCCAGTACAGCCCCACCGAGGGCCACCCCGTGCTTCGGCGCTGGGTGGCCGAGCGGCTCGGGGTGGGGGAAGATCAGGTGCTCATCACCGCCGGCAGCCAGCAGGTGCTCGACCTCGTGGGTCGGGTTTTCCTCGATGAAGGGGACCCGGTGGCGGTGGAATCGCCGACCTACATGGGAGGGCTCCTGGCCCTAAACCCCTACGGCCCCCGCTACCGTCCGGTACCCACCGACGAGGCGGGCCTTCTTCCCGAGGCGTTGCCCCACGAGGCGAAGCTCGCCTACGTCCTTCCCAACTTCCAAAACCCCACTGCCGCCGTGCTTGCCGAGGAGCGCCGCCGCGCGCTTGCGGAGTGGGCCCGGGCGCAGGATGCGGTTTTGCTCGAGGACGACCCCTACGGCCACATCTACTTCGAGTCCCCTCCCCCGAAGCCGGTTTTTGCCCGCGCCCCCGAGCGCACCGTCTACGCCGGGACCTTCTCCAAGCTGGTGGCGCCCGGGCTCCGGATCGGCTACGCGGTGGCGGCGCCGGAGGTCCTCGAGGCCCTGGTGCAGGCCAAACAGGCGGTGGACCTCCACACCAACGCCTTGGGACAGGCGGTGCTCGCCGAGCTCATCGAAGCGGGGGAGCTTGAGCCCCAGGCCGAGCGGGTGCGGGCCTTCTACCGCCGCCGGCGGGACCGAATGGTGGCGGCCCTCAAGGCCCACATGCCCGAGGCGGTGCGCTTCGAGGTGCCGCCCGGGGGCATGTTCCTTTGGCTTCGCTTTCCCAAGGGCACCGACACCCGGCGGCTTCTGGAGCTTGCGTTGGAGGAAGGGGTGGCCTTTGTGCCCGGCGAGCCCTTCTTCGCCGGAGAAGCGTATCCCGCCGCCCGGCTCACCTTCGCCAGCGTGCCCGAGGAGGCGATCGAGGAGGGGGTTCGGCGGCTTTCGCGCGCCTACGCGCGCTACCTAGAAGACGCGAGCCCCTAGCGGGACCTCGCGCTCTGGGGTAAGGAGCACCACGCGGCCTTCGGCGTCGGCGGCTCCGAGGACGAGCACCTCGGAGACGAAACCGGCGATGCGTTTTTCGCCGAGGTTTACCGCCGCCACCACCAGCCGCCCCACGAGTTCCTCGGGGCGGTAGAGTTCGGTGATCTGGGCGCTGGAGGTTTTGACCCCTAAGGGCCCGAAATCAATCCAGAGCTTGTAAGCGGGTTTTCGTGCCCGCTCGTGGGGCTCGGCGCGGAGGATGCGGCCTATCCGAAGGTCGAGGTCCATACCCTAAGGGTATACTCGCCGCCGTGGAAGAAAAGCTTTCCGCGCTCATTGCCGCGCTTAAGGAAGAGAGGGATTGGTCGAGGGTTCGGGCCTGGCGGGAGCGGGTTGAGGCGTTGCCGCCGAGCCCCCTGCGGGAGCGGGCCTTAGCCTGGCTTTTTTTGATCGAGGCGGAGGGCCTGCTTGCAAGCGGACGGATTCGGGAAGCCCTTGGGCCAATGACGACGGCTTACAGCTACGCCCGCACCGCGCGGGATGTGGAGGCTTTTCGGCGGGCTCGGCTCGGCGTGGCCCGGCTACGCGATGCCTGGAACCCCGGTACCCCGAGGCGCAAGCGGCGTAGGCGGTAGCGCCTTACCAAAAGGTAGGCCGGGCGGACGGGCCGCCCGGCGTTTTGGTTGCGGGGGTGGGATTTGAACCCACGACCTCCGGGTTATGAGCCCGGCGAGCTACCAGGCTGCTCCACCCCGCGTCGCAACCAAAATTTTACGTTCAGCACCGGCTTTTGTCAAGCAAGGGGCAAGGGGGTAGAATGCCCGTAAGAGTGCGGGAGGGAATCCATGATGCGTTTGCTTCTGGTCTTGCTTTTAGCTTCGCTCCCGGCTTGGGCAGAGGGCGGCGGCGCGCCTTTCAAGGACTTAGGCGAACGCCTTGCGGCCGCCTACCGGGCGCTCGAGGCCGGGGACTATTCCCGGGCCATTGCCTTGTTTGAGGACGTTGCGGCCTTGGATTGGCGCAACTTTCGGGCCCATTTTGGGCTGGGGCTTGCCTATTTCCGCCGGGGGGACTTGAAGGAAGCGCTCTTTGAGTTCCGGCAGCTCACCAAGCTCTATCCCGAGCGTTTCGAAGGGTGGTACAACCTCGGCATCACCGAGGCCCGGCTCAAGGACTGGGAGGGTGCGGCGGCCTCGTTGCGTCAGGCACTTGCGGTAGGGGAGCGGGCCAAACTTGCGCCGGACGTGTTGCGCCCGGCCTACCTCGCGCTTGCGGACGTCTACCGGAAGCTGGGGGACCCTGCCTCTGCGGCCGAGGTGCTTTCTAAGGCCTATAAGGCGCTGCCGGGGGACCTCGAGGTCACCCTGCTTTTGGCCGACGCGCTCGTGGCCGCGGGTAAAGGGGAGGATGCCATCCCCTACCTTTACGAGGTTTTGGCCAAGGACCGCGGTAACGTAACCGCCAGCTTGCTCCTAGCCGACGTGCTTTCGGGCCAGGGGCTTCCGAAGCGGGCCCTACGCGAGCTTGATCGCTCCCTTCGGGCGGCGAAGAACGCGAAGGATCGGGCCCGTTTGCTCTACAAAAAGGCGCTCATCCTCTCTGCCGAGGGAGGGAATCGGGCCCAGGTGGAGGCGTTGTTAAAGGAAGCGATTGAGCTGGATCCGGGGCTTTGGCAGGCCTACTACGACGTGGGCAGGCTCAAGCTTGCGGTGGGGGATGCCGAGGGGGCTTTGCGCGCCTTCCTGCACGCCTACCAGGCAAACCCCAACGATCCCCGGGTGCTCTTGGGACTCGCCGCGGCCTACGACGCGCTCGGCAAGGCGGCTGATGCCTATCGGGTGGCCAAGCTTGCGGTTCCAAAAACGAAGGGTGAGGAGCAGATCGAGGCCCTTTTCTTGCTGGGCAAGAACGCCTACCGCCTTGGCCGCTTTGCCGAGGCCGTGGAAGCGCTCAAGAAGGTGGTGGCGGCGAGGAAGAGCGACGCCGAGGCCTGGTTTTGGCTGGGGCTTGCCCTCTACGGGATGAGGGATTACGGGCAGGCCGTGGCGGCGCTTGAGCGCGCGGCGGAGCTCGATAGCCGGGTGGAGGTGCTCGAGGCCCTCGGTGCTGCCTACTTGGCGGCCCGCCGTTTTTCCGACGCCGAGCGGGTTTTTACCGAGGTGGTGGTGAAGGCGCCGCGGCGGGCCGAGGCCTGGTACCACCTGGGATGGGCCCTCAAAGCCCTGGGGCGCGACGCCGAGGCGAAAAGGGCGTGGAAGAAAGCGCTCGAGCTTGGTTATAAGCCCGCCCGGGGGTTGGTGAGGTAGCATGGGCTGGCTCCGCGAGAACTGGTTCGACGCCTTGATCTTTCTGCTCCTGGTTGCGGTGGTGGCGGCCATCGTTCTTTTCCTGGTCGGGTTGAATCCGTTTGCGAGAAGGCCGCAACCGGCGGTGGTTCCTCCGGCGCCGCCCGCGGCACCGGTGCCGCGGGCCGAAGCGGAAGTGAGGCCGGCCCCGGCACCCGCTTCGGAGTCCGCGGAGGAGCCCTCAGCGGCGGGCTACGCGGTTTTGCCGCTTCCGCCGGCGATCGAGGAGGTTCCGGAACCGACCGAGGAGGTTCCCGCAGGGCAGGAGGAGGGTGGGTCTACCCCCCCGCCTCCGCAGCCCGCAAGCGAAAAGGGAACGCCCAAGCAGGCGGGACGCTATCGGGTTTCGGTGGGCGCGTTTACGCGTCCGGAGTACGCGGTGGATCTCGCCAAGCGGTTGAAGGCCAAGGGGTATCCGGTGCGCATTGAGGTCGTAGGGCATGTGAGCCGGGTGGTCGTGGGGCCCTACGCCTCGAGGGAAAAGGCCGAGCGGGTGCGGCAGGCCTTGGCGGAATACCAACCCCAGGTCTACCGGGGCGACACCCCGGCGCCGAAGGGGACCTACCTGCAGGTGGGCGCTTTCCGTTCGCTTGAACGCGCCCGCGCCCTGGCGAAGACCCTTAAAGAGGCCGGCTACGCGGTGGTGGTCTATTACCGCGACGGCTGGGCCAAGGTCTGGGTGGGGCCTTTGGAGGCGGATCAGGTGAAGGCGACCCGGACGAAGCTAGAGCGCGAGGGCTACCAACCCGTGGAGGTGCGCGGTGGCTAGCGAACGGATCCCCGACGCAACCGTATCTCGGCTGGTTACCTACCTGCGCATACTGGAGTCGCTGGAGCGCCGCGGGGTGATGCGGACCTCGAGCGAACAGCTCGCTGAGGAAGCCCAGGTGACCGCCTTTCAGGTGCGTAAGGACCTTGCCTATTTCGGAAGCTACGGAACCCGAGGGGTGGGCTACTCGGTGCCCCTTTTAAAGCGCGAGCTCAGGAACATCCTAGGCCTTGCTAGGCGTTGGCGGCTTGCCATCGTGGGCATGGGCCGGCTAGGGCAGGCCCTCGCCGATTATCCCGGGCTTGGCGAGGGCTTCGAGCCGGTGGGGTTTTTCGACGTGGATCCGGAGAAGATCGGCAAGCGCCTATCGCGAGGAGTGATCGAACCGCTGGCTAAGTTGGAGTCGGCGGTGGCCGAGCGGGGCATCGAGATCGGGCTCATCACGGTCCCCGCCGAGGCCGCGCAGGAAGTGGCGGACCGCTTGGTTCGGGCGGGGATCAAGGGCATTTTGAACTTTGCTCCGGTGGTCCTCGAGGTCCCCGCCCATGTGCCGGTCGAGAACGTGGACTTCCTGGCCGGGCTTGCCCGGCTCAGCTTCTTTGTTTCGCGTATGATTGGGGAGGAGTGGGTGGGATGAAAAAGCAATTGCGGCCTAGCGTGGTAGGTCTAATCGGCTTTCTACTGGTTTTTGCCGGCTGCAATGGGGTCCGGTTCGGAGGCGCAAACCTTGAGCTCGCAAAGGTTGAGCCCGCCGCGTTTCAGGTTGAACTTGAAGGCGGCGAAACCGGAATTGTTGTCTCCTCAGACGAGCTTAATGCTACTTTCAAGCTTGTTGGGCCGAGTCCTGGCGTGACGTTGAGCTCGGCGCGGGTTCAATTCCTGGATTTGAACGGGAAGCCGATTGCCAATTTGGATCAGGTCACCCACGCCTCTTTACGAATTGCTCCGGTAGGCCGCGATGAAGAGCGGGAGGCCAAATACACCTTCGTGGTGGATTTTAAACCCTTTGCCCAGTACTGGTTAGATGTAGCAACTGCCCAGGTCGAGCATGGGAAGGCGGTGCCCTACAACGGTTGGAAGGCTAAGGTCGTTTTTGAAGCAAAAGACGATAACGGGCATCGGTATACCTATGCGCACTCTATTCCTCTAAGCATCAGCGTGAAAAACATTACCTTCGGTAGTGCGCCTCGTGTAACGTGGATCGCACCCAGCGAGGCTGCGGTGGTGAGCGGGACCGTTACGCTCGAGGTTCGCGCTACCGATGACACTGCGGTTCGAAGGGTTGCTTTTTACGCAAACGAGAACCTAGTTGGGGAGGACACGGACGGGACGGACGGGTACGCGGTGACGTGGGATACGACGGGGTACCCGGACGGGAAGGTTACGTTGAAGGCGGAGGCGTTTGACGCTGCGGGGAACAAGGGCGAGGCGACGATTCAGGTTACCCTTGCTAACGATCCCAAGATTCGCTGGATCAAGGTGGCGGATACAAGCCCGATTCCCGGGATGAGGCTGGCGGGTCGCGTGGCGTTGGCCGCTCGGGTGGTCCAAGCGCCAAGGGGTGTTGAGCGCGTAGTGTTTTTGCTGAGAGGAGGCGAGGAAGAGGTTGAGGTCTCGCAGGGCGCGCTGAGCGGCGATCTCTATACGGGTGAATTCTTTACCGTAAGGCACGAGCCGGGGGAATACGAGTTGGTCGCGCGGGTAGTGGACCAGGCGGGCTACGTTTCGGAGTCTGCAATCACGGTGCGCTTGGTGAGCCCCTTTGTGATTACTACGCCTGCTGAGGGAGATGAGGTTGGTACAGGAGCGGACAGGCGCATCGTCGCTATAACCGTGGGCCTAAACGGCACCCTCTACGGCGAGCTCGGTCAGATTACGGCGGTGGAGATCTACGTCAACGGGGAGCTCTTAGGCAACGCCTCGAAGATCGAGGGTAGCGAGGACGTGGCGTATGTTTACGCGTGGGATACGGGCGTGGCGTCCCCGGGGCACGACCCGGCCGCAGAGGGCGATAGGGTACTTACTGCCAAAGTGACCACGGGCACAGGCGTTTACCTTTCGCCCGGGGTCTTGGTCCGCTACAAACCCTAATGCTTTAGACTAGCCATTCGTGGCCTTGTTGCCTGCGCGCGGTTTTCTCGAGGCATTTGAGCGCGAGCTAAGGGAACTCCTGCACTCGGACGTGGAGTTCATCCAGCTGATCGAGGAGGACCTCGTCTACGCCGGGGGCAAGCGGGTGCGCCCCCGGCTTGTGCATTTGGCGAGCCGGGCGTTGGACCCCGGCGGGGTGCCCCACGAGATGCGGCTTGCGCTTGCGGTGGAGCTTTTGCACTCGGCGACGCTCCTCCACGACGACCTGGTGGACGGCGCCGAAACCCGTAGGGGTCGCGAGGCCGCCTACCGGCGCTACGGCAACGCGGTGAGCGTGCTTTCGGGCGATTACCTCCTTTCTCGCCTGCTTTACTCCCTGGCCGAGACGGGGCGGATGGAGCTTGTCTACCTCTTTGCCGAGGTCGCCCGGGAGCTTTCGGAAGCCGAAGTGCTCCAGTTCCAGGTGGCGGCCTACGGCGAGTACCGGGAGGACCTTTACTTCCGCATCATCCGCGGGAAGACCGCGGCCCTGATGCAGGCCGCGACCGAGGGGGCGGCGGTGCTCCTTGGCCTTGCCCCCGCGCACCCTTGGCGGCGGGCGCTGGTGGAGTTTGGCGAGGCCTACGGTCTTGCCTTCCAAATGCGTGATGACTACCTCGATCTCATGGGGGACGAGGCCCAGCTTGGCAAGCCGGTGGGGGGCGATGTGCGCGAGGGCAAGGTCACCCTGATCCTGCTTCGGCTCCTTGCGCACGCGCCGGACGCGGTGGAACCGATCCTGGCGCGGCGGGGCAGGGAAGAGGGCGACATCGAGCGGCTCCGGGAGCTTGCGCGCACCACCGGGGCTGCTGACGAGGTGGTGGAGCGGATTGCCCGCGAGGTCGAGCGGGCCGAAGCCGCGCTCGCCCCGCTTCCCGAGAGCCCGGCCCGGGAGGCGCTGGCCGCGCTTGCCCGCGCCGAGCTCGGTCGCCTTGGGTAAACTTGTCCCCCGCGCGGGCGCTATAATCCGCCCGGTGACGGGAGGTGGGCATGGCCCAAGAGGGTTGGAAGCCGCCTAACGGCCCCGGGCTTTGGGGGGATTACCTCGACTTCCTGGGGCAGGTGGCCGAGCGCGAGCGGGTGCACCCTACGACCTACCAGTACCTGGTGCACCCGCGCCGTGTTTTAAACGTGGCACTCCCGGTGCGCATGGACGATGGAAGCGTGCGGACCTTTCGCGGCTATCGGGTGGTCCACAACGTGGCCCGGGGACCCTCGATCGGCGGGGTGCGCTTCGATCCCGCCCTTGGCCTTGGGGACGTGGCCGGGCTTGCCGCTTGGAACACCCTGAAGGCGGCGGTCTTGAACCTGCCCTTTGGCGGGGCCGCCGGGGGCGTTGCGGTGGAC
>JALUED010000094.1 GCA_027053145.1 Thermaceae bacterium
TCTCGTAGGCGAGGTGGACGTGGGCGCGGGCGAGGTCCTCCCGGCCGAGGGCGCGGAGGGCCGCCTTGAGGACTTCTTGGGGGTAGCTCTGGCGCACGTCGATGACGTTGATGGTGGCGGTGGCTTTGCCGAAAGGCATGGGCTTGCCTTCGGGGTGGCTCGTGTAGAGGGGGCGCCCGCTCGGCTGGGGGCCGTAGGGCTTGAACTTGAGCCCGGAAAGGAGGCCCATCTTCCAAAACTGGAGGGCGATGTCCTTGGCGGTGTAGGTGGCGGTGCCGTCGGAGCGGACGAGGACCAGGTAGGGATCTTCAAGGCCGGGGATGAACCTCGAGGTATCGAAGACCAACGTCCCTTGGTACTTGCCCTCCTTGGGCTCGAAGACGTAGGGGGTCTTTCTGAGCAGGGCGAGGGCCTTTTCAAGGAGGCCTTCCCGGACGATGTCGGACTCCCAAAGCAGCACGTCGTACTCGGCGCCGAGCCGCCACATCGTGGCGAGCTGGGCGGCCAGGATGCGCTCGATCTCCTGCCGGAGCTCGCCGGCCTCGAGTTTTTTCAGGACCTCCCGGATCCCGGGCTCAAGCGCCTCCCGCTTGCCTTCCTCGGCGAGCTCGGCGTGGAGCCGCACGTAGAGCCGGCCCGCGTAGTGATCGTACTTCTCACCCTCCTTGGGGGCCTCCCGGTAGCGCTCGATGGCAAAAAGGCTCTCCGCCGCCTGGCGGCCGGTGTCGTCGATGTAGTTCTCGACCTCGACCTCGTACCCGGCGTAGGCGAGGATCCGCGCCACCGCGTCGCCCAGGGCCACGTTCCGGAGGTGGCCGATGTGGAGCTCCTTGTTGGGGTTGACCGAGGTGTGCTCGACGGCGATCTTGCCCGGTTTCCTCGGGAAGGGTTTGGGCGGCGTGCTGGCCGCGGCGGCGAGGTAGCCGGGGTCGTAGGCGAAGTTTAAAAACCCCCCCACCGGGATCGCCTCCCGCACCCCGGGCGGCGGGTCGAGGACTTCGGCGAGGGATTTCGCGATTTCGGGCGGGGGCCGTCTCAGCACCCGGGCGAGCTGGAAGGGCAGGGGTGTGCCGTAGTCGCCGGGCTTATCCTTGGGGGCGAGCTCCACCGGGATCTGCTCCGGGGGCTCGACGCCGAGCTTTTTGAGGGCGTCCTCGAGGGCGGCGCGGATTTCGGCCTTGACGTCCTGCATCAGGCGCCTATCCTACCCGAGACCGACGAGGGGCAGGAGCAGCGGGGCGAGGAGCCCGGTAAAGAGCCCGGCAGCGGCCATGGCGAGGCCGCCCGCCGCCAGCGCCTCGGGCCCTTCCTCGGCGGCCCGGGCGGTGCCGATGCCGTGACTTGCGGTCCCGAGCGCGGCGCCGAGGGCGAAGGGGCTTCGGACCCCGAGGCGCTTGAGGAGGGGCACGCCGAGGACCGCCCCCAGGATCCCGGTGAGGATCACGAGGGGAACGGTAAGGGCGGGGTCGGCGCCGTAGCGGGGCGCGAGGTCCACCGCGATCCCCGAGGTCACCGATTTAAAAGCGAGCGCCCGCAAGAGCGCCTCCGGCGCCCCGAGCGCGCGGGCGAGGAGGGGGGTGAAGAGGAGGCTCGTCGCGGCGCCGGCCGCGACCCCGAGGAAAAAGCGCAGGGCGTTTGCCCGAAGGGCCCGCCATTCCCGGTGCATGGCGTAGCCAAGCGCCACCACCGCCGGCTTCAAAAGCCAGACGAGCGGCCGGGTGGCCTCCTGGTAGCGCCCAAGGGGCACGCCGGCGAGGAGGATCGTCAGGGCGACGAGGACGACGGCGACCAGCACCGGGTTCAGCCAGGGCCCGGGGCGGCGCCGGTAGAGGGCCTCGGCCGTAAAGTAGGCGAGGAGGGTGAGGAGAAAAAGGCTCACCGCCGGCCTCCCAAGAGAAGGGCGGGCGGAAGCAGGGTGAGCGCGGTGCCGAGGAGGAGCGCAAGGGCGACCGCGAGCGCGTGCGAAGCGAGCAGCTCGGCGTAGGCGAGGACGCCGACCCCCACCGGCACAAAGAAAAGCGCCATGCCGCGGAGCAAGACCCCGGCTGCGGGGGCCACCCAGCCCTCGGGCAGGCCGAGCCTTAGGGCCAGAAAGAGGAGCGCCATGCCCCAAAGCGACCCCGGGAGCAGGCCGAGCGTCCGGGAAAGCCCCTCGCCGAGGAGGTAGAAGGCGAGGATCCCAAGGAAGCTAACCGCGACGCGCAAGGCGCTCCTCCAGGGCACGTTTTAAGCTTTCGGCGGCGGCGCGGTTCATCCCCGGGACCCGGGCGAGCTCCTCGAGGCTCGCCTGCCGAAGGGCCTCGAGGCTTGGGTAGCGCTCGGCGAGGGCGGCGCGACGGCGCTCGCCGATGCCCGGGATGCCCTCGAATAGGCTTTTTAGGATCTTCTTCCCCCGCCGCTCGCGGTTGTAGCGGACCCCGTAGCGGTGGGCTTCGTCGCGAACGTGGATTAAAAGCCTCAGCCCGGGGTGGTCGAGGGGCAGGCGGATCCGCCGGCCCTCGAGGGTGACCAGGGTCTCCTCGCGCTTTTCCAGGCCCACGAGGGGCACGCGGAGCCCGGCCCGTTCCAGCGCTTTGGCCGCGGCCCGCACCTGACCAAGCCCGCCGTCGATGAGCAAGAGGTCAGGGACCGGGAGCTCGGCGAGCCGCCCGGTAAACCGCCGGTAGACGGCCTCCTCGATGGCGGCGTAGTCGTCGGCGTGGCCGGGAGCCTGTTTGATCCGCATCCTTCGGTACTCGCTTTTCTTGGGCTTTCCCCCTTCGAAGACCACGATCGCCGCCACCGTGGCCTCGCCGAAGAGGGTGGAGACGTCCACCCCCTCGATCCGCCAGGGCCGGGCGGAGAGGCCGAGGGCCTCGGCGAGGCTTTTTAGAGCCGGGTGGTCGCCCTTTCGCGCAAGCCGCGCCATCTCGGTCTCGAGCGCGGCTTGGGCGTTCTTTTGGGCGAGCTCGAGCAGTTTTCGCTTCTCCCCCCGCTTCGGCACCCGCAGCCTTACCTTCCGCCCCGCCCGGCGGGCGAGGGCGGCGGCGAGGAGGTCCTGGTCGGGCA
>JALUED010000095.1 GCA_027053145.1 Thermaceae bacterium
CTCGTGGGTGACGATCACCACCGTACGGCCGCGCGCGTGGAGCTCGGAGAAGAGCCGCATGACCTCGCGGCCGCTCTCGCTGTCGAGGTTGCCGGTGGGCTCGTCGGCGAGGAGGATGGCCGGCTCCTGGGCGAGCGCCCGGGCGATCGCGACCCGCTGCTTCTGGCCGCCGGAGAGCTCGGAAGGAAGATGGTCGAGCCGGTCTTCGAGCCCCACCGCGGCGAGCGCTTCTTCGGCCGCTGCCCGCCGCGCCCGGAGCGGCACTCCCCGGTAGGCGAGGGGGAGCTCGACGTTTTTCAAGGCGCTGGCCCGGGGCAAGAGGAAGAACGCCTGGAAGACGAAGCCGATCGTGCGGTTTCGCACCCTCGCGGCCTCGGTCTCGTCGAGGGCGGTGACGTCCTGGCCGGCGAGCCGGTAGGTGCCCGCGCTCGGTCGATCGAGAAGGCCGAGGATGTGGAGGAGGGTGCTCTTCCCCGAGCCCGAGGGGCCCATGATGGCGACGAACTCGCTTTCCTTGATGGTGAGGTCGATCCCTTTCAGGGCCATGACCTCCACCGTCCGCCGCCCGCTCCCCGAGCGGTAGACCTTGGCGACCCCTTGGAGCTCAACCAGCGCCATTTTCGCCCTCCTCGTCCTCGAAGGTGGGGAGGACGGGGGCGCCCTCTTCGAGCCCTTCCGGCGGGAGTCGGATCACCGGGGTGCCCGGGGAAAGGCCCGAGACCGCGGCCTGGGTCAGGTTCTGGGCCCGCTTTTCCACCACTGCGCGGTGGGCCTTGCCCTCCTCGATCGTCCAGACGTAGGTCTTGCCGCCCTTCTCGACTAGGGCTTCGAGCGGCACCACCACCGCGTCCTCGATCCGCTCGACCTCGACGTAGGCGGTGAGCGAAAGGCCCGGCATCCCGTGGCCCGGGGGCATGGGGGCGAGCTCCACCGGGACCCAGGCGCTCTCGCCCTCGCGCTCTGGGGGAAGGATTCGTTCCACCCGGCTCGGTACAAAACGGTCTTCCTCGCCGGCGAGCTCGACCCGCGCGGGGAGCCCCTCCTCGAGCTCGGCGGCCTCGGCCTCGGGAAAGCGGGCGTAGGGGCGGACGCTCCCCTCGACCACCAGCACCGCCTCGCCCTTGGCGAGCTCCCCGGGATGGAGGGGGAGGGCCTCGAGGATCCCCGCTGCCGGCGCGACGAGGCGGGTCCTTGCGAGGGCCTCCTCGGCTTCCTTGAGGGCTGCTTCCAGCTCGGCCCGACGGGATTCGGCCTGGGCCTCGGCGCGCTTGGCCTCGAGCTTTAGGGCCTTAAGGGAGCGGGCGTTCTCGGCGAGGGCGTCCTCGGCAGTCTTGAGCTCGGCCCGGCTTGCCGCGCCGGCCTCGTAGAGCGCTCGGGTGAGGGCCAGCTTTTCGGTCAGTACCCTCCGTTTTTCGAGCAGGGCCTGCTTTCGCGCTTCGCGGTCCTCCTTCGCCGCTCGCTGCTCGGCCTCGAAGGACGCGAGGCGGGCCTTCGCGAGGTCGAGCCGGCGCCGGGCCTCGGCGTCCTCCAGCCTCGCGATGACCTCTCCCTTTTCCACCCGGTCGCCGGGGCGCTTTCTCACCTCGGCGACGCGGCCGCCCGCAGGAAAGGCGAGCCGGATTCGCTCGGCCCTCAAGTAGCCGTCGGCGCTCACCTCGCGGACGAAGGTGGTCTCCTTGGCCCGGGCGGCGTAGACCGGCTGGGCGCGCTCGCCGGGCTTCTTTAGGAGACCGTAGGCGGTGGCGAGGAGGAGACCGGCGATGAAGAGCCAAAAGACGACCTTTTTCATCTTGCCCCCTCCTCCGCGAAGGGCCAGAGCGACAGCGCCGCCCGGGCGAGGGCAAGTCGCGCCTGGGCGAGCTCGAGCTCGGCGCTCTTTTCCTCGAGTTCGGCCTGTAGGACTTCGATCCTGGAAGCGGTGCCCTTTTCGAGCCGAAGTTTCGCCACCTTGAGGGCCTCGGTCTTAAGGTCGAGGGCCTCGGTCTTGAGGGCGAGGTCGCCTAGGGCCGCGCGGTAATCGGCTTCTCTTTGCGAAAGCAGGTGCTCGAGCTCAGCGGCCTTGGTGCTGAGCGCCACCTTTTCGGCTTGGTAGGCGGCTCGCCTTTTCTCGACCTCGACGCGCGGCGTGTCCGGGGTCTCGGCCGATTGTAGGGCGCGCTCGGCGGCCTGAAGCGCGAGCTTGGCGAGAAGGTAGTCGGGGTGGGCGGTAGCCGAGACGCGCTCGGGTGGCGGGATGGTTGGGACCGCCTCGGCCGTGAACGCGCCGTAGCGCTTGAGGGCGGCGTCGGCCGCCTCTAGCCGGGCGCGGGCCCTTTCCACCGCGGCCTGTGCCTCGGCCAGGGCGCTTTGAGCCCGGTCGCGCTCCGCCTTGCCGATCGCGCCGCGCTCGAAGCGGATTTGGGCGGCTCGGGCGGCGAGCTCGGCGTAGGCCAAGCGGGCCTCGGCGAGCTCGAGCGCGGCGCGGGCAAGGGGCACGGCGGCGAAGGTCTCGAGCGCCTGCTGGCGGAGGCCGAGGCGGGTTTTTCGCAGAAGGGATTGGGCGCGCAGGGCCGCGTCCTCGGCTTCGGCCCGCTCGAAGGGGGCGGCGTAGGGATCGCCCTTCAGGGCCTGCACGCGGGCCTCGGCGGCCTTGAGCTCGGCCTCGGCCTTCAAAAGGTCGGGGCTCGCCTTTAGGTAGGCGGCCTCGAACGCCGGGTAGCCGGCGGCGAGGGCCGGCACCAGGGCCAGGAAAACCGAGAGGATCCAGCTTCGCATCATCGTTCCCTCCACATGCCGTCCGCGAGGTCGAGGTAAGCCTTGACCGCTTCGATATAGGCGCCCCAGGCTTCGGCAAGCCGGGCCTCGGCCAAAAACCGCGCGGCCCGTTGGTCTTCGAGCTCCAGGGCGCTGAGTAGTCCCCGTTCCTCGCGAAGACGGGCGGCTTCGAGCTTCTTCTTCGCGAGATCCAGGGCCTGCTTCGCCAGGTCCAGCCGTCGCTCCATGAGGTGCGCGCGGGCTTTGAGTGCGGAAAGCCTCCGTTTCCTTTCCCCGCCTTTCCTCC
>JALUED010000096.1 GCA_027053145.1 Thermaceae bacterium
GGCCACGGACCTCTACGTCGAGGTGCCCCCGGGGCTTGAGAGGTACGTGGCCGAGAAGGGTTCGATCGCGGTGGACGGGGTGAGCCTCACGGTGGTCTCGGTGCAGGGCCGGGTCTTCTCGGTGACGCTCATTCCCCACACGCTAAAGGCAACGACGCTCGGCGAGCTTAAGGTGGGCGACCCGGTGAACCTCGAGGTAGACCTGCTCGCCCGCTACCTCGAGCGGCTTTTGGAGGTGCGATGATCGCGACGATCGAAGAGGCACTGAAAGCGTTTCGCGAGGGCAGGCCGGTGGTGGTGGTGGACGACGAGGACCGCGAGAACGAGGGCGACCTGATCTTTCCCGCCCAGTTCGCGACGCCCGAGCTCGTGAACTTCGCCCTTAAGGAGGCCCGCGGGCTTTTGTGCGTCGCCATCACCGAGGAGCGGGCGCGCGAGCTCAACCTGCCCCCCATGGTGCGGGAAAACCGCGACCCCCACGGCACCGCCTTCACCGTGAGCGTGGACGCGGCCGACGCCACCACTGGAATCAGCGCCTTTGAGCGGGCTCGGACGATTCGGCTCCTCGCCGACCCCGAGGCCGGGCCCGCCGACCTGCGCCGGCCGGGCCACGTCTTCCCCCTCGTCGCAAGGCGGGGCGGGGTGCTCCGCCGGGCCGGGCACACCGAAGCGGCGGTGGACCTGGCCCGCCTTGCGGGGCTTTTCCCCGCCGGGGCGCTGATCGAGATCATGAACGAGGACGGGAGCATGGCGCGGCTTCCGGAGCTTTTGCGCTTCGCCGAACGCCACGGCCTACCCCTCGTCACCATCGCCGACCTGATCCGCTACCGCCTCGACCGGGGGGACCGCTTCGTCACCCGTGAGGCCGAAGCCCGGCTCCCCACCAAGTTCGGCGAGTTCAAAATCGTCGGCTACCGCGACCAAACCTCCGGGGAGGAGCACGCCGCCCTGGTCATGGGCGACCTCTCGGGGGAGGAGCCGGTTCTCGTGCGGGTGCACTCCGAGTGCTTGACCGGCGACGCCCTCCACAGCCTTCGCTGCGACTGCGGCTTTCAGCGGGACCTGGCGATGCAGAAGATCGCGGAGGAGGGGCGCGGTGTGCTCGTCTACCTGCGGCAGGAGGGTCGGGGTATTGGCCTCGTCAACAAGATCAAGGCCTACCACCTCCAAGATCAGGGGTTGGACACCGTGGAAGCCAACCTGGCCCTGGGTTTCCCGCCGGATCTAAGGGACTATGGGGTTGGGGCCCAGATCCTCTACGACCTCGGGGTGCGGAAGATCCGCTTGCTCACCAATAACCCACGGAAGATCCGGGCGCTATCGGGCTTTGGCATCGAGATCGTCGAGCGGGTGCCGCTCAGGGCCGGCGACAACGAGCACAACGCCGACTACCTGCGGACGAAGAAGGAGAAGCTGGGGCATTGGATGGACTGAGGAGGCCTGTGGCTCGTAGCCTGTGGCTTGTAGAGGGCATCTTCCACAGGCTACGGGCCACAAGCTACAGGCTTTCCGGGAGGAAAAATGCTTGAGATCAAAGGCAACCTGAATGCGAAGGGGATCCGGCTCGGGATCGCGGTGAGCCGGTTCAACGAGCTGGTCACCAAGGAGCTCCTCGCCGGGGCGGTCGCGATGTACCGGCGATTAGGCGGCGACGAAGCCGACCTCGTGGTGGTCTGGGTGCCGGGGGCGCTTGAGCTCCCGCTTGCCGCCAAGAAGCTTGCCGAGCGGCCCGACATCCACGCGGTGGTGGCCATCGGCGCGGTCATCCGGGGCGCCACCCACCACTTCGAGGTGGTGGCCGGCCAGTCGGCGGCGGGGCTGATGAAGGTCCAGCTGGAGACCGGAAAACCCGTTGTGAACGCCGTGCTCACCACCGACGCTCTCGATCAGGCCCTCGAACGGGCCGGGAGCAAGGTCGGCAATAAGGCGGCGGACGCGGTGATGGCGGCGGTGGAGATGGTGAGAGTGCTAGGGGAGGTGGGGAGTGGGAGGTAGGAGGTAGGTTCGCGGGACGCTTTTCCCAGATCCCACCTCCTACATCCCACGCCCTACTTTTGCTTACACCTCACCACCACCACCGGCGTTTCCACCCGCCGGAGCACGCCCTCGGTCACCGAGCCGAGGAGAATGCGGTCGAGGCCGCTACGGCCGTGGGTGCCCATTACGATGAGGTCGTACTCGGGGGCGAGGGCGACGATCGCCTGGACCGGGGTTTGGTCCTCGACGAGCTTGGTCTCGGCCTTGACCCCCTGGGCCTCGGCCAGGGCCTGGGCGCGGGCGAGGGCTTCGTTCGCGGTTTTCTTGAGGTCCTCGAGGAGCTCAAAAGCGTAGGGCACCGCCTCCGGCGTCACCCATAGCGCCGCCATGGGGTTTTCCAGGACGTAGAGGAAGGTGACCTCGGCGCCAAGCTTCTTGGCGCACTCCAAGCCCTTCTCGATCGCCTGCTCGCTGCAGGGGCTGCCGTCGGTGGGCATGAGGATTTTTTGCATGACCCCATGATAAGCCCGTAGCTCGTGGCTTGTGGCCTACGATTCCACGCGCCACAAGCCACAGGCCGCGAGCTTTTGGCTCCCTTATACTGCCCCCGTGGCCACGATCACGACCGAGACCCTAAGAAACGGGCTCGTGCTTGCGGTGGAGGAACAGCCGGAAAACCAAGGAGCGGCGATGACGCTCCTCGTGCCGGCGGGGGCGACCACCGACCCCGAGGACCTCCTCGGCTCGGCCGCCGTGCTCGAGGAATGGCTTTGGAAAGGGGCGGGCCGCTTCGACGCCCGGGCCTTTGCCGAAGCCCTTGACGACCTCGGGGTGCGTTGGGGGAGCCAAACAGGGGTCGAGTACACCACCTTCTCGGCCGCCCTCCTTCCCGAGGTCCTGCCTCGGGCGCTTGAGCTTTTTTCCCTGCTCTTTTTGGCCCCGAGGCTTGAAGACAAAACCTTCGACGCCGCCCGCCGGGCGGTGGAGGAGGAGCTTTTGGCCCTCGAGGACGACCCCCCCAAAAAGCTCTTTGTCCGCCTCCGCCGCGAGGTCTTC
>JALUED010000097.1 GCA_027053145.1 Thermaceae bacterium
GTTTAGGTCCACGAGGGTGGCGTTCGCCCCCTCGGGGTGGAGGCTTTTCCCCGCGTCCTCCTCGAGGTGGATGCGGCGGATACGGACGCGCTTTTCCCCCAAAAGCAGCGCCCCGTTCGTGCCGACGGGGCGGTCGTACTGGCTGATCTGGTAGTTCTTGGGAAGGTCGGGGTAGAAGTAGTTCTTCCGGTGGAACTGGGTCCGCTCGGGGATCGCGCAACCGAGGGCGAGGGCGAGGAGGAGCCCCTTCTCCACCGCCTCGCGGTTCGCCACCGGCAGGCTGCCGGGGAGCCCCAGGCAGACCGGGCAGACGTGGGTGTTGGGGGCGTCGCCGTAGGCGAGCTCGCAGCCGCAGAACATCTTGGTGCGGGTCTTCAGGTGGAGGTGGACCTCAAGCCCAATCGCCGGCCGGACCATACGGCGGGCATTATAGCCCTCTAAAAAAAGAGAAGCGGCCGCTTTCGCGGCCTCTCTAGTATTTATCTTACCGCGGTATGCGCTATGCGTCAAGCCTATGCAGGAAAACGCAACCCAACCCTCCCCGAACTCGAGGACAGGCAGCCTCCGACCGGGGTCACTCGGGCTCGAAAAAGCGGTAGAGGCGCCCGTTATGGGCGGCCAGGTAGACGCCCCGCTCGGTGGGGAGGGGCGGGGTCTGCAACTCGCCGAGGCCGGAGGCCTCAAAGCGAAGCTCGCCGCTTTGGGCGTCGAAGGCGAGGAGCCTCCCCTCCTCGGTGGCCACATAGAGCACCCCGGCGGCGAGGCTGAGCCCGGCGGTCACCCGCCCCACCCGGGCGCTCCAGACCTCGTCGCCCCGAAAGAGGTCCACCGCATACAGCACCCCGCCCCAGCTTGCGAGGAAGGCAAGCCCATACCCCACCGCCGGGGCCGCCCAGATCTCGCCCTCGAGCGCAAAGGTCCAAAGCGTCTCCCGGGAAAGGGGGTCAAAGGCGTGCACCTCGCCGGACCAGGTGGGGAAAAGCACCACCCCCGAAGCGGCGGGCAGGGGGACGTGGATCGTCCCGGCCTCGACCTTGTAGAGCAGGCGGCCGCTTGCCGGATCGAGCGCGTAGACCCAGCCGGGATCGCTGGGGAAGAGGAGCATGCCGCGGTAAAGCGTCGCGCCCGCCGAGAGGTGCCCTTCGGCCTCGAACGTGTAGGCAAGCTTGCCGTCCCCAAGCACGTAAAGCCGGCCATCGCGGCTCGGGACGTAGACCCGCCCCCCGGCCTCCAAGGGGGCGGCGGTCACCTCAGCCTGGGCGGAAAGGATGCGCTCTGCCTTGCCCCCTTCGTAGCGGTAGACGGCGCCGTCCCACGCGGCGTAGTAAAGGGCATCGGCAAAAAGCGGCGGGGCCGAAACCTCGTCCTCGGCAGGCAGGTAGCGAACCGCGCTTCCCTCGATCAAGGCAAGTCCCCGCGCCCCTGCCCCCACCGCCATCCGCCCGCCCGAGAGCACGAGCTCGCCGGGCCAGGCCGGTTCGCCGCCGAGCTCCAAAAGCACCTCCTTTTGAAGCGTCTCCGGCACAAGCGGCCCTTCCGGGTAGTGGCCGCTGCGGCTGGCGCCGGCGCGGGCGGTGCGGTAGGCGCGGGCCTCGAGCTCGCGGGCGACCCGCCTGAGCCTCCGATGGGCGACCCGGGCGCTCTTCGGCCGGTCCGCCGGATCCTTCGCAAGCAGACGCAAAACCATGCGCGAAAGCGCGGGAAAGACCGCGGGGTTCTTGGCCTCGGGAGGCTCTGGCTTGGCGTAGACGTGCTTAAAAAGGACCGCCTGGTCGTGCGCGCCGGTAAACGGCGGCTCCCCGGTGAGGGCTTTGTAAAGCACGGCCCCGAAGGCGTAGAGATCGGCGGCAGGGGTGAGCTCGCCGCCGGTGGCCTGCTCCGGGGCCATGTAGAGCGGCGTCCCCAGGGTGTAGCCGGTGCGGGTGAGCCCCTCGCTCCCGGCCAGGTAGGCGAGGCCAAAATCCATCACCTTGGCATGGCCCTCGGGAGTGGTAAGGATGTTCGCCGGCGTGAGGTCGCGGTGGAGGATGCCCCGGGCGTGCAGGTGGTCCAGGGTGTCGAGGACCTCGAGCGCCGCCCGAAGCAGCTGCCTCCCCTCAACCCCCTCCTCGAAAGGGCCGAGCCGATCGAAGGGCCCGCCCTCGACCAGCTCCATGACGAAGTAAAGCCGCCCCTCCTCCTCCCCCAGGTCGTAGATCGGCACCACCCCGGGGTGGGAAAGCCGCGCAAGCGCCTGCACCTCGCGGGCAAACCGCTTGCGCTCGGCGGGCGCGACGTGGGGGAAAAGCAGCTTCACCGCCACCCAGCGCTCGAGCCGTTCGTCGTAGGCCCGCCAAACCTCAGCCGCCCCCCCGCGGCCGATCGGCGCCTCGAGGCGATAGCGCCCGCCGATCCGCTTCACCGGGCCCATTTTTGCACGGGGTCTTAGGACTCGTCGTCCCGCTCTTCCTCGAGCTTTGCGAGGAGCTCTTCTAGCTCAAGCTTGCCTTCCTCGAGGTCCCGGGCAATCTTCTCGATGGCGAGGCGCACGACCTCGGACTTGGAAACAAGCCGCTCCGGGCTGGAAAGCCTGTAGGCCGCCCGGGTCAAAAGCGCGTCCTGCTCGTCCGAGATCACGACCTGGAGCCTCTTCTTTTCCTTTTTGGGCATGCCGCCCCCAGGCACCTACGATTGTACAAACGAAACACGTTGTTGACAACGCGGATCCTACGGGAAATAATGCCATTGAGCAAGTTGTGTATTTTGCTCAAGGTGCGGAAAGGAGATCGGGGAGCCAATGGACGCGCCGCTCATGATTCAAGGGGGGAAACCCCTAGCCGGTACGGTTCGGATCAGTCCGGCCAAGAACGCCGCCCTGCCCATCCTGGCGGCAAGCCTTTTGACCCCGGAACCGGTGGTCCTCGAGGAAGTCCCTCGGCTTCGGGACATCGAGGTCATGCTTGAGCTCCTCGCCCACCTGGGCACCCGCTACGTCTGGGAGGGGCGGAGGCTTTACCTTGAAACCCCCGAGATCG
>JALUED010000098.1 GCA_027053145.1 Thermaceae bacterium
GCCGCGGGTTGAGCCCGAGGAGAAGCCGATCGAAGTGCTCTACGAGGACGAGGCGATCCTTGTCGTAAACAAGCCTCCTGGTCTTCTCACCCACCCGGCCCCCGGCGAGCCCCGGGGGAGCCTGGTGGGGCGGCTTCTTGCCTACTTCGGGCAGGGGCCGGTGGAGGCCGAGCGGGTTGAGGAGGTGCGTCCCGGGATCGTCCACCGGCTCGACCGGGATACCTCGGGGGCGATCGTGGTGGGGAAGACCCCGTTCGCCCAGATGAAGCTCGCCGAGGCTTTCAAAAACCGCTTCGTGCTAAAGCGTTACCTCGCCATCACCCGCGGGGTGCCGCGGGCGATGACCCTGGTGGCCCCGATCGGCCGCCACCCCCAGCAGCGGAACAAGATGACGGTGGGGGGGATCGCCCCCCGCTACGCCGAGACCGAGGTCGAAGTGCTCCGCACCTTGGGCGAGGCCTACGCCCTCGTCGAGGCGCGGCCCCACACCGGCCGCACCCACCAGATCCGGGTGCACCTCAAGCACCTCGGCGCTCCGATCCTCTCCGATCCGCTCTACGGCAGGCCCCACCCGGCGATGCCGCGCCAGGCGCTCCACGCCTACGAGCTTAGGATCCCCCACCCTTTAACCGGCCGTTTCCTCACCTTCACCGCGCCCGTGCCCCGGGATATGCGGAGGGCCTGGGAGGCGCTGGGGGGCGCGTGGCCCGAGGGGATTGAGCTAGCCCCCTAACTCGGGGAAATCTTCCTCGAAGAATTCCAGCGCTCCGCGCTCGGTTTTCTCCCGCTCCCGGGCCCTGAGCGCCACGCGGCGGATCTTGCCGGAGATGGTCTTTGGGAGCTCGGCGAACTCAATCCGGCGGATGCGCTTGTAAGCCGGGACCCGTTCGCGGACAAAGAGGAAGATCGAGAGCGCCACCTCCCGGCTGGGCTCAAATCCGGGGGCCAGCACCACGTAGGCCTTGGGCACCGAGAGGCGGATGGGGTCGGGGGCCGGCACCACCGCCGCTTCGGCCACGGCCTCGTGCTCGATCAGGACGCTTTCGAGCTCAAATGGGCTGATACGGTAGTCGGAGCTTTTGAAGACGTCGTCGGCGCGGCCGATGTACCAGAAGTAACCGTCCTCGTCGCGGCGGGCTACGTCGCCGGTGCGGTAGTAGCCCCCCGCCATCACCCGGGCGGTGCGCTCGGGATCGTCGAGGTAGCCTTGCATCAGTCCGACTGGGCGGGGATCCAGCTTGATCGCGATCTCGCCCTCGTCGGCTTCGTTGCCGTCGGGGTCCAAAAGAACCATCTTGTAGCCGGGCAGCGGGCGGCCCATGGAGCCCGGTTTCACCGGTTGCCCGGGGGGGTTGCCGATCTGAGCTGTGGTTTCGGTCTGACCGTAGCCGTCGCGGATGGTGAGGCCCCAGGCTTCTCTCACAGCGGCGATGACCTCGGGGTTAAGGGGTTCGCCCGCGCTGACCAGCTCCCTAAGCTGCATTTGGTAGGCCTTGAGGTCTTGGAGCACGAACATGCGCCAGACGGTGGGCGGGGCACAAAGCGTGTGCACTCCGTACTTTTTCACCGCTTGCAGCACGGCCTCGGGGTTAAAGCGGCGGTAGCGGTAGACGAAGACGGTGGCCTCGGCGTTCCAGGGTGCAAAGAAGTTGCTCCAAGCGTGCTTGGCCCAGCCCGGGGAGCTGATATTGAGGTGAAGGTCCCCAGGTTGCAGGCCGATCCAGTACATCGTCGAAAGGTGGCCGATCGGGTAGCTTGCGTGGCTGTGGGCGACGAGTTTGGGTTTGGAGGTGGTGCCGGAGGTGAAGTAGAGGAGCAGGAGGTCGTTGGCTTGGGTTTCGCCGTCGGGCTCGAAGGAGCTTTCGGCTTGGTAGGCCTCGGCGAAGGGGGTCCAGCCGGGGGGTTCGCCGCCCACCGCGATCCGAGGTTCGTCTTTTAGCAAGCCCTCGAAGCGGCTTGCGACCTCGGCTTCGGCGACCACCGCTTTGACCTTCCCGCGTTCGAGCCGATCTTTGAGGTCGTCGCCGGTGAGCAGGGTGGTGGCGGGAATCACCACCGCTCCAAGCTTCATTGCCGCCAGCATCGTTTCCCAAAGCGGCACGACGTTGCCGAGCATGAGTAGGATGCGGTCGCCGCGGCCGACGCCTTGCGCCCTCAGGAAGTTGGCCACCCGGTTCGAGGCCGCCTTGAGCTCACCGAAGGTTCGGGTTTCCTCGCTTCCTGTTTCGTCCACGATCCATAGCGCCCGCGCGTTCGGCTTGCGCTCCGCCAGGGGGTCGAAATAGTCGAGGGCCCAGTTAAACCGCGCCGGCCTTGGCCAAGCGAAGCCCCGATAGGCGGTTTCGTAGTCGGTTCGATGCGCGAGCAGGAAGTCCCGTGCTTCGAGGAAAGCCCTAGCCTCACCCATGCTTCCTCCTCTTCTGGCGTTGGGTTTACCTAGGTCTACCTTACCGCTTCCCTGTGGAGGACATATGGCCCCTAGGCAGCGCACCCCACCAAGGCGAGGGCGCGGGCGAGGTGCTCGGGCGTCGGCGGCCCCTCGGTGAGCGCGCGGCGCCAGGCCCGGGCGCCGGGGACGCCCCGGAAGAGGGGGATGAGGTTCCGGACCACGGCGCGCCCCGGCGTGCCCCGGGCGCGTTCGGCCTCGAGGTAGCCGAGCATGGCCCTCGCCACCTGGCAGCGCTCGGGGCGGTGGGGAAGGCCGAAAATCGCCTCGTCCACGCGGGCAAACCGCCAGGGGTCCTCCCAAGCGGCCCGGCCCACCATCGCCCCGTCCACGTGGGCGAGGTGCTGGCGAACCTCTTCGAGGGAGCGGATGCCCCCGTTCGTCACCACGGTGAGCTCGGGGAAGTCCCGCTTCAGACGGTAAACGAGGTCGTGGCGGAGCGGAGGGACCTCGCGGTTTTTCCGGGTGGAGAGCGAAAGGAGGGCCTTGCGCGCGTGGACGATGAAGACCCGCACCCCCGCCGCCGCCACCCGCTTCGTCGAGCGGGTGGCGGC
>JALUED010000099.1 GCA_027053145.1 Thermaceae bacterium
GCCAAGTGGCGGGGGCTGTGGGGGGTGCCCGGCGGCAAGATCGAGTACGGGGAAGCGATGGAAGCGGCGCTTATGCGTGAATTCCGCGAGGAGGTGGGGCTTTCGCTCCTCGATCTTCGCTTCGCCCTCCTCCAGGAGATGATCGAGGACCCCGCCTTTTATAAGCCTGCCCATTTCATTCTCATCAACTACTTCGCCCGGACCGAGGCGGAGGCCGTCCGGCCGAACGAGGAGATCCTGGAGTGGGCCTGGGTCAGCCCGGAGGAGGCCCTCGGCTACCCCTTGAACCGCTACACCGAGCGCCTCGTCCGCGCCTACCAAAAGGAGCGGCCCTATGGCTAGGCGGGCGCTGGTTACCGGCTCGGCCCGGGGGATTGGCCGGGCAATCGTGCTCGCGCTTGCCGAGGCGGGCCTTGACGTCGCCGTGCACTACCGGAAGAGCCTGGAGGACGCCGAGGCCACCGCGCGGGCGGTGGAGGCGCGGGGGAGGCGAGCGGTACTCGTTCGGGGCGACGTCACCGACCCCAAGGAGGCGGCGGCGATCGTGGCGGAGGCCGCAAGGGGGCTTGGGGGGCTTGAGGTCCTCGTCCACAACGTGGGGGATTACCTTTATAAGGACCTCGAAGCGGTCACCGCCGAGGAGTGGCGGGCGATCCTCGCCTCTAACCTGGACTCGGCCTTCTACCTGACCCAGGCGGCGCTTCCCTACCTTCGCCGGGCGGGCGGGGGCGCGCGGGTCGTTTACCTCGGTTACGCCGGGGCCGGGCAGATCGTCGCCAAGCCCGCGATCGCCCCCTATTTTGTCGCCAAGACCGGGGTGGTATTGCTCGCCAAGGCTTACGCCCGGCGCTTTGCGGAGGAGGGGATCACCTTCAACGTGGTCGCCCCTGGGGTGGCCGAGAACTCGGTGTCGAAGCCCCTTAGGGAGATCCCCATGGGGCGGGTGGCGGCGCTTGGGGAGGTCGCCCGCGCGGTGCTTTTCTTCGTGGACGAGGCCGCCGGCTACCTGACCGGGCAGGTGCTCGAGGTCGCCGGCGGTTGGAACCTCTAGGAGGCGGCGATGGCAAAGCGCAAGAAGACGGTGGAGCTTGAGGACACCGGGCTCGTTTTCGAAACCGAGCTCGACCTTAAAAGGATGGAACCCCTGGTCGAGCGGTGGCTGCGGTCCATCGGCGAGGACCCCGAACGGGAGGGGCTTCGCGAGACGCCGGGCCGGGTCGCCCGAGCCTGGGCTTTTCTCACCCGGGGCTACCGGCAAAGCCTTGATGAGGTGGTGAACGACGCGCTCTTTGAAGCCGAGGACCAGGAGATGGTGGTGGTCAAGGGGATCGAGTTTTACTCGATGTGCGAACACCACCTCCTGCCCTTTTTCGGTCAGGTGCACATCGGCTATATCCCAAAGAAAAAGGTGCTCGGCCTTTCGAAGTTCGCGCGGATCGTGGACATGTACGCGCGGAGGCTTCAGATCCAGGAAAGGCTCGCCACCCAGATCGCCGACGCCATCGAGCGCGTGGTCGAGCCCCTTGGGGTGGCGGTGGTGGTCGAGGGGGTGCACCTCTGCATGATGATGCGGGGGGTGGAAAAGCAGCACTCCGCCGCCACCACCAGCGCCATGCGCGGGGTCTTTAAAACCGACGCCAAGACCCGGGAGGAGTTCCTTTCGCTTTTGCGGTAGTCAATGCTCGTCGTCAATCGCTTGGATTCGCTCCCGCCAAGGCGGGGCGATGAGCGCCCTTTTGACCTCGGGATCCGAGATCATCCAAAGCCCATAGCGCTCGTGGTGGAGCCGGACCTGCACCGCCCCCCGCCAGCCGGGAAGCCGGGGTACCTCCGGGAGGTCGGGGAGCCACGGCTCGAGCAGGGCCGTGAGGATCCGCTCGATCGCCCGGTAGGGGCGCACCGCTTTGCCCACGTCGTGGAGGAGGGCCGCGCGTACCGCCGCTTGGGGGGCCTCCGGGTAGCGCCGGAGGAGTTCTTGGGCCACCAGCACCGAGTGCTCGCGGTCCCGAGGGTCAAGTCTTAGAAAAAGCGCGTACTCCTCTTCGGAAAGCCACCTCCGGGCCCAGGCGTCGTCGGGCTGGGCGATACCCAGAAGCGCCCGAAGCCCTCGCCGTAGGCGCTTAAAGGTCGGCAAGGCGTTTGGCCCTTTCCAGCACCCGGTCGAACATCGCCGGGGTGAGCCGGCCGGTTTGGGTGTTCTGGCGGGAGACGTGGTAGCTATCGAGGAGCATCCGACCGTCGGGAAGCCGGTGCTCGGCCCCGTGGGCGAAGGGAAAGTCCCGCTTTTTGAGCTTGAAGTGATCCAAAAGGGCGTCGTGGGCGATGCGCCCGAGGGCGAGGAAGACCCGAAGGTTCGGTAGAAGGGCGAGCTCCCGAGCGGTCCATGCGCTGCAGGATGCGATCTCCTCCCGGGTGGGCTTGTTCCCCGGCGGCACGCAGCGCACGGCGGCGGTGATGTAGACGCCATAGAGCTCTAGGCCGTCCTCCCGGTGGGTGCTCGCGGGCTGGTTTGCAAGGCCCGCTCGGTAGAGGGCGGCGTAGAGGAAGTCGCCCGAGGCGTCGCCGGTGAACATGCGGCCGGTGCGGTTCGAGCCGTGGGCGCCCGGAGCGAGGCCGAAGATCAGGATCCTCGCCTCGGGGTCGCCGAAGCCGGGGACGGGACGCGCCCAGTAGTCCCAGTCGCGGAAGGCCCGGCGTTTCTTTCGCCCCACCTCCTCCCGCCAGGCGACGAGCCTTGGGCAGCGGCGGCAGGCCACGAGCTCCTGGTAGAGGCTTTTTAGAGCGGAATGTTCCCGTGCTTCTTCCACGGCCGCTCCTCGCGCTTCGTCCAGAGGGCCTCGAGGTGGCGGATGAGCTGTTCCCGGGTGGCCTCGGGGCTGATCACGTCGTCCACGTAGCCCCGGGCGGCGGCGACGTAGGGGTTGTCAAAAGCCCGGCGGTACTCCTCGATCTTCTTTTTCCGC
>JALUED010000100.1 GCA_027053145.1 Thermaceae bacterium
TGCTCGGCGAGTTCGCGAGCGTCGCCCTCCGCAAGCTTCGTCCACCGCTGCCTCCAGCGAAGGTGCGGGAGCAAGTGGAGCTTCTTTCCCGAGCGTTTCCAGTGCTTTCGCTTTTTTACCCGGTGGTGGTCGAGGCGCTTCGCGGGGTCGAGCGCTATCGGCTCTCGTACTTTGACGCCCAGCTCTGGGCGCTAGCCCGTCTTCGCGGAATCCCGGCGATCCTTTCGGAAGACTTCGCACCGGGCTCAGTGCTCGAGGGCGTTCGCTTCCTCAACCCGCTCGAGCCCGATTTCGATCTTCGCAAGCTTTAGGCCCACGCGTCGCCGGTAAACTCTACCCGTGGCCCGCTCGATCCGCAAAAACGCCGCCCTGATGATGACGGGCACCCTGCTCTCGCGGGCGTTCGGCCTGGTGCGCCAGGCGGTCTTCAATAACCTCTACCCCGACCTTGCCAAGGACGCCTTCAACGTTGCCTTTCGGGTGCCGAACCTTTTCCGCGAGATCCTCGCCGAGGGGGCGGTGACGAACGCCCTGATCCCGGTGCTCAAGGGCCTAGAGGGCGAGGCGCGGCGGGCCTTTGTGCGGCGGTTTTTTGCCTTCTTGCTCGCGGCGAACCTGGCGGCGCTCGGTCTCGTTGAGCTAGCCGCCCCCTTCTTCGCCGATCTTCTGGTGGCGCGCGGCTCCGCACTCGACCTCAGCCTCGTCACCTTGCTCATTCGGGTCGTCGCGCCCTTTTTGCTCGCGGTCAGCATCTCGGCGCTCTTTTCCGCATTGCTCCAGGCGGAGGAGCGCTTTTTGGCCCCCGCCTTTGCACCTGTCGCCTTCAACCTCGCCGCCGTGGGCCTGATGCTTGCCTTCCCCAAGGCCGCGCCTTGGATCGCGGTGGCGTTTGTCGCCGGCGGGTTCGCCCAGGCGGCGGTGCAGCTTCCGTTTTTGAGGGGGGTGGGGCTTGAGCTCAGATTCAGCCCCGAGGTCCGGCGCGCCGGGGCGCTCATGCTCCCCTTTCTCTTTTCCACCTCCACCCGCCAGGTGGTGAACGTCGTGCTCACCGCCCTGCTCACCGCCTACCCCACGGCGGCGGTCACCGGGTTCTATAACGCCGAAATGGTCTACCTGATGCTCCTCGGGCTGCTTTCGGTGAGCCCGGCGATGGCGGTCTTCCCCCGGCTCGCCGAGCACGCCGCGAGGGGCGAGGCGGGGGCCTTTCGAGAGCTCCTGGCCAGGGCACTCGTTCAGGTGGGGCTTTTGCTCGCCCTGGCCTCGGCCCTCGCCTGGGCGCTTGCCCCCTGGATCGTGGCTGCGCTTTACGCCTGGACGTCAGGCTTTTCCCCGGCAAACTACCGGTTTTCCACCGAGGCGCTGCTTGCCCTTTCGCTCGCGGTCTTTCCCTGGGGGCTTTACGCCCTCTTGCTCCGGGCCTACTACGCGCGGGAGCGGGTCTTCGAGGCGGTGCGGGTGAGCGTGGTGCTCTTTCTCTTGAACGCCCTTGGTTACTACCTCCTTGCCCCCTACGGCATGTTTTGGCTCAACTTTGCCACCGTGCTTGCAGGCTGGCTTGGGGTTTTCCTACTCGCTTTGGGGCTTTTCCGCGGGGCCTGGCTTGACCTTGGCGAGCTTTCCCGGCACTCTCTGCCGGTGCTGGCGGCGGCGATTTTTGCCGCCGGCGTCGCTCGCTTCTTCGCAGGGGTCGCGGGGCCGCCGGCGGGAGCGCTTGCGAGCTTGCTTCCGCTCGCCTTTGGGGGAGCGGGCGGCCTGCTCGCCTACCTCTTCGTCCTCCGGGCGGCCCGGGCGCTTTAGGGCGTCACCCGGTGCCGGTCCCTGGGGAAGGCGCGGGCGTAGCGGACGTTGGGCAGCCCGAGGAGTTTTTGGGTGAAGCGCTCGGCGCCGATGGCGAAGCCCCCGTGGGGCGGCATGCCGTAGCGGAAGACCTCGAGGTAGTCCTTGAAGGCGTCCACGTTCATGCCCTTTTTCTTGAGCTGCTCGACGATGAGCTCGGGTTGGTGGATGCGCTGCCCGCCCGAGGTGATCTCAAGGCCCCGGAAGAGCAGGTCGAAGCCCCGGGTGAGCCCGCCCCCTTTGGGCATGGTGTAAAAGGGCCGGACCTCTTCGGGGTAGTCCACGATGAAGATGAAGTCGGTGCCGTACTTTTCCGAGAAGTACTCGCCGAGCGCGCGTTCGGCGGCGTCGTTGAGGTCGGTGCCCATTCCCACGCCGAGTTCTTTGACGATGCGCTTCGCCTCGGCGTAGGTAACGCGGGGGAAGGTCTTCGGCACATTGGGCCAGTCGGCGCCGAGGAGCTCGATCTCGCGGCCGGCGGTGGTCTGGGCTTCCTCGAGCATGGCCTGCACGAGCTCTTCTTCCAGCGCCATCACGTCCTCTTCGCTTTCGATGAAGCCCATCTCGACGTCAAGCGAAAGGTACTCGTTGAGATGGCGGCTCGTCGCGTGCTCCTCGGCCCGCCAGACCGGGGCGACCTCGTAGACCCGTTCGTAGACCCCCACCATGATCTGTTTGTAGAGCTGGGGGCTTTGGGCCAGGTAGGCGGGCTCGCCGAAGTAGTCCACCTCGAAGAGGTTGGAGCCCCCCTCGGCCCCGGCCTTCACGATCTTGGGGGTGAAGATCTCGGTAAAGCCCTTTGCATCCAGGTATTTGCGGAAGCCCCGCACCAGGGCGGCTTGGATCTTGAGGGGTGCGCGGGCCTTTTCGCCGCGCAGGGTGACGTAGCGGTAGGTGAGGAGGGTTTCGGGGTTTGCGCGCCACTCCTCCTTGGGGATTTCCACCGGGGTGGGCTTTTCCGCCGGTGCAACCACGGTGAGCCCGGGAGCGTGGATCTCGAATCCGCCGGGCGCTTTCTCGCTCCTTACCACCTTGCCCCGGGCTTTGACCACCGATTCGGGCAGGGGCAGCTTTCCGCCCCCCGGGAGCACGACCTGGACCACCCCGGTGCGGTCGCGCACCAAGGC
>JALUED010000101.1 GCA_027053145.1 Thermaceae bacterium
CTTGCCATCATGCTGGCGGTGCTCGGCTTCAACCTGCTCGGGGACGGGCTCCGGGACGCCCTCGACCCCCGCACCGGTCGGCTTTAAACCGCTTTCAGGTCCGCTCACCGCAAAGGCGGACGGCGCCCGCTAGAATGGGGCGATGAAACGCCTAAGCTTGGCCCTTCTCCTTGCCGCGCTCTTCCTCGGCGGCTGCCGGTTGGTCGTGCCCGAACATCCCTACTTCAACGTTCACGAGATCGAGCTGCTTTTCCCCGAGGCCAGCGAGCGCTGGGCTTACTTTTACGGCGATCCCATGACGATCGCGCTCGAGGGGGAAACCCTCGCGCTAGAGCCCCCTCGCAACGCACCCTCCCCCTGGGCCCTGCCCGGAGCGCTCTGGGTGAACGGCATGCCGCTTTGGCGCGAGGTCTTGCCCCCGGTTCGGCCCGAGGTTCAAGCGAGCTACGACCCCTACGCCGACGCCTACGCCATCCGCGCCGGGGCGGCGGTCCGGTCCAGCTGGTACTACGACGGCGAAACCTGGTGGCGGCTTTCCGGGCCTATTCCGGCGGGAAAGACCGTGCTTCGCGCGCCCGAGGCAACCGGTTTTCGGCCGAGCGGGCTGACCCCGGACGAGGTGCGGGTGGTGCGGCGGGAGCTTGAACTCCGGGCCCGCGGCCGTCCCCTCGCCGTCTTCCAGCGGACCGCCCCGGTCCACCGCCCCTACCGCTTCGAACCCCGGCCCTGGGTGCATCGCCTCGTTTCCCTCCGCATCCAGCGAGAGCTCCCACGTCGCGCGACGCCGCTTTTTCGGTGGCGGATCATGAAGACGGGGAGCTATGCCGCCTACCGAGGCCGGACCCCCATGGCCTACTTGGCCTGCTCGCCCCGCGGGGTGGCGGAGCTTTGGGAGTTCGCCTTTGGCAACCGCCTGCCCAAGGCCTCGCCCCCGACGCTCGCGCCCGGACGCTGCCTTGCCGGCTTCTTCTGGGGCGTGAAGCCCACCGGCGGCTACCGGATCGAGGTGAAGGGCGGTCGGGTGCGCGGCCGGACGGCCGAGTTTGCCCTCGTGCTCCAGACGCCCCGCCCCGGTACCCTGACCACCCAAGCGCTCACCAGCCCCTTCGTGCTGATCGAGGTCTTTCGCCCGGTGGACGAGGTCCGCTTCTACGACGCCGAGGGCAAACTCCTCGCCCGGGCCCTTGCCGACTAGGCCCCGCCACCGGCCAACGCGTAGAGCCGGGCGTAATAGCCGCCCTTTCGGAGGAGGGCCTCATGGGGGCCCTCCTCTACGAGCTCCCCGCGGCGAAAGACCAGGATGCGGTCGGCGTCCTTAACGGTGGCAAGCCGGTGGGCGATGACCACCGTGGTCCGACCCTGGGAAGCGCGGGCAAGCGCCTCCTGGAGCCTGCGCTCGGTTTCGCTATCCACGTTGGCGGTCGCCTCGTCGAGGACGAGGAGGACGTCGGGGTTATGGAGTAGGGCCCGGGCGAGGGCAAACAGCTGACGCTCCCCGGCCGAAAGCCCCACCCCCCGCTCGCCGAGGGGGGCCTTGAGCCCGCCGGGCCGCTTTCGAACCACCTCGGCCAGGCCGACCAGCTCCAAAACCTCCCAAAGCCGCGCTTCGGGAATCGCCTCGTCCCCCAGCCGGAGGTTTTCCTCAATCGTGCCTGAGAAAAGAAAGGGGTCCTGCATCACGATCCCGAGCGCGCGCCGGAGGTCCCGCTGGCGGTAGCGGCGCACGTCCACCCCATCGAGGAGCACCCGTCCCCTTTGCACGTCGTAGAAGCGGGCGATAAGGTTGATCACGCTCGTCTTCCCTGCCCCGGTGGGGCCGACGAGCGCCACCCGCTCCCCCGGCCGGATCTCGAAGGAAACCCCCTTCAAAACCCAGTTCTCCCCCTCGTAGGCGAACCAAACGTCCTCAAAGCGGATCGCCCCCTGGAGCCTTCGGACCGGCAGCGGGTCGGGGGCGTCTTGGACCTCCTCGGGCGTGTCCAAAAGGGCGAAGATCCGCTCGGCGGCGGCCATCGCCGCCTGGTAAAGGTTGAACTTGTCGGAAAGGTCGCGGAGTGGCTCGAAGAAGTTCCGGGTGTAGTCGAGGAAGGCGACGAGAAGCCCCAGGCTGATGGTCCCCTCCAGCACGCCCTCACCTCCCCGGTAAAGCACCGAGGCCGCCGCCAGCTCGCCGAAGAAGGCGACCAAGGGGAAGAAAGGGGCAAACCAACGGACGACCTCGACGTGGGCGGCAAGGAGCGCGCGGTTTTTGGCGTCGAACTTGGCAAGCTGGCGGGCTTCCCGGGCAAAGAGCTGCACGGTGACCACCCCGGCGAGGTTTTCGGCTAAGAAGCCGTTCAGCTCGGAAAGGCGCCGCCGCATCAAGCGGTAGGCGGCCCGCATCCGCACCCGCAACCAGGTGGCGAGTAAAAAGAGCGGGGAGACCACCCAAAAGGCAAAAAGGGCAAGCCGCGCGTCGAGCCAGAGCATGAAGCCCATGATCCCAAGGAGCAGGAAAAGGTCGGCGGCAAAGCCCACAAGCCCCCCGGTGACGAACCGGTGGATCGCGTCCACGTCGGAGGTGAGCCGGGTGAGGATGCGCCCGCTTGGGGTGCGGTCGAAGTAGCCGACGTGGAGGCGCATGAGCTTGCCAAAAAGCTCGCGCCGGAGGTCGAAGAGCACCCGCTGGCCGATCCAGGCAAGGAGGTAGGTCTGGGCGTAGCGGAGGAGAGCCTCGGCCCCTTTTAGGCCGAAGAAAACAAGGGCCGCAAGGAAGAGGGCCCGTTCCCGAGCTTCAAGCGGGCGCGGCACCTTGGGCGAAAGGGCCTCGTCCACCGCGTACTTAAAGACGAGCGGCAAGAGGTTAGTAAGCAAGGTGGTGCCGAGGATGAACAAAAGCGCGAGCGCCACCTGGGCGCGGTAGGGGCGGACGTAGGCGAGCACCCGGCCCACCGGCCCCCTCATAGCCCC
>JALUED010000102.1:0-2414 GCA_027053145.1 Thermaceae bacterium
CGGGCGGGGATCCTCGAGACCGGCCTTCGCCTCACGCGCCGGGTCCAGGAGGGCGAGACCCCCTTCGCCTTCGACCGCCTGCCCACCCGGCGGAGCGCGCGCCTTGCCCCCTACCTTCGGCTAAGGCCCAAACCCTTCGAGTTCTCGCTGGAATCGGGCTACGCGTTCTTCAAAAAAACCCTCCTCCCCCTCGCCGCCGAGGCCAAGGTCAAGGAAGGGGCGCTCTTCGCCCGGCTCCGCTACCGGAGGGACCTCGCAAAGGGGAAGCCCCTTGCCTTCGCCGCCGAGGCCAGCTTCAGCCCCCGCCCTTTGAGCCTCCGGGCCACGCTCGGCTACCGCTGGGACGAAGGCCGCTACGACCCCTTGACCCTTCGGGCAAGCTACGCCCTTCCCGGGGGAAGCGCCGCCCTCTCCACCCGCTACGACCCGGGGGAGGGGCGCTTCCTCCAGAGCCGGGGGGCGCTCGCTTACCGCGAAGGGGGAAAAAGCGTAAACCTCCAAGCCGCCTACGACCACCGGCGGGAGGTCCTCACCGCAAGCGCGGGCCTCGGGCTTGGGCCCTTGAAGCTTGGAGGGCGGCTCCGTTATCCCCGGCCCGACGGGAAGGAGGAACCCGAGGACCCAAGCGAGGGCAAGCTCGACGCCGGCCTTACCCTCGCCTACCGCACCCACCGGGCGGAGCTCTCGGCCCGGCTCACGGGCGAGGGGATCGAGCGGGCAGGCCTCGCGCTCAAAAGCAGCGGCAACGCCCCCGAGGGCCGCTGGGACGCCGCCATAAGGCTCCACCTCCCTGACCTTGAGGACCCCGGGGTCTACGTCCAGGAGCTTGCCCTGCGGAGCGGGGTTGAGCTCACCCCTTCCCTTGCGGTGCAGGGCGGGCTCAGCTATCGCCGAGGCGACGAGCGCGAGATCCTCTCGTTTCGAAACTTTGGGGTAACCCTCGCCGCAAGCCCCGAGCCGGCGACCCGCGTGTTCTTTTCCGTCTTTCTGAACCAAAGCTTTGACCTAAAAAGCCGAGCGCCCACGCCGATCAAGCCCCGATTCGTCCTCACCTACGACCGCTGCTGCTGGGCGCTCCGCTACACCATCGACACCGAGAAGGAGGAGGTTCGCTTAAGCCTCGTCTACGCGGGGAGGAGCGCGGACCTGGCCTTCGGCGACGAAGGCATCCTCCTCCCCGGGGGGGTGCGCCTGCCGTGAGGAGGCTTTTCCTTCTTTTCCTGCTGGCCTTGGCCCTCGCCGCCTGCGAGGGCACACAGGAACCCGAGCTCCCGGTGGTGCTTTTGGCGGCCGACGACGGGGGCGTTTCCTTCTACGCCACCGCCGCCCTGCGGCGGGGCGAGGCGGATCCCCTTGGGCGCTGGGCGCTTTCGGGCATTCAGGACCTCGCCTCCGGGGAAAAGCTTTGGGTCCTGACCGCGACCGAACTCCGCCGCTACGCCATCGACGGCTTCACCGGGGACGCGGCCCCGCCCGAGGGGGACGCCCTCGAGACCGCCTGGCCCCTCCCCGACGGCTGCACCGGCGGCCACCTGGCGCTTGGGGCGCGGGAGGTCCTCGTCTTCTGCGCCCCCGAGCGGGTCTGGCGTCTGGAAAAGGGTGCCACCTCCGGCGACGAACCGGCGGCGCTGGATACCGCCGAGTTCGCGGGCTTTTCCCCCCTCGACCTCGCCCTCTTCCCCACCGACTCGGGCGACCGCCCGGCCCTCGCCTACGCCCGGGCCTCGGGCTGGCACTTCGAGCTCCTCGGCGAGGGGCCGCCCTTCGTAAGCGACCCCGCGACCCCGGAGCGCGCCGAGCCCCTTCGCCTCCACCTCGCCGCCGAGGACGGGGTGCTCTGGGCGCTCGCGGGGAGCGAACTTTGGCGCTTTGACGGGCGCACCCTCGCGAAAAAGGCGGCGGCCGCGGAGGCCCGCCCCGAGCGGCTTACCGGCGACCTCGGGGTGTTGGTCGCCTACGGCGAGGGCTTTTGGGTGCTGAGCGAAGCAGGGCGCTTTGAAGCCGCCTACCCCCGCATCGTCGCCGGCTGGCTCGACCCCGACCTCTACCTCTACCTGGCGACCGACGACCGCCTCCTCCTCTACGACGCCGCCGGGCTTCCCCTCGAGCGGCTGGGGGTACGCCCGCTTGGGGGGATCCGGGCCCTCTCCGGCTTCGTTCTGCGCTAGGCTAGCTTCCATGAGGGTCGCGATCGCGCTCGCCAAGGACGGCGAAGGGATCTACCCCGGCCCCTTCGGCCACGCCCCTTTCTACGCGGTCTACGAAATAGAGGGAGGGGCCTGCCGGGAGCTTGAGCGGGTGGAAAACCCCTACGCCCGGGAAGAAGGCGGCAACAAGCCCGCAAAGCTCAAGGACCTGCTCGCCGGGACCGCGCTCTGGGTGGGCCGGCGCTTCGGGCACGACCGCCCCCACCA
>JALUED010000102.1:2424-2939 GCA_027053145.1 Thermaceae bacterium
CGGCCGCGGAGGCCCGCCCCGAGCGGCTTACCGGCGACCTCGGGGTGTTGGTCGCCTACGGCGAGGGCTTTTGGGTGCTGAGCGAAGCAGGGCGCTTTGAAGCCACCTACCCCCGCATCGTCGCCGGCTGGCTCGACCCCGACCTCTACCTCTACCTGGCGACCGACGACCGCCTCCTCCTCTACGACGCCGCCGGGCTTCCCCTCGAGCGGCTGGGGGTACGCCCGCTTGGGGGGATCCGGGCCCTCTCCGGCTTCGTTCTGCGCTAGGCTAGCTTCCATGAGGGTCGCGATCGCGCTCGCCAAGGACGGCGAAGGGATCTACCCCGGCCCCTTCGGCCACGCCCCTTTCTACGCGGTCTACGAAATAGAGGGAGGGGCCTGCCGGGAGCTTGAGCGGGTGGAAAACCCCTACGCCCGGGAAGAAGGCGGCAACAAGCCCGCAAAGCTCAAGGACCTGCTCGCCGGGACCGCGCTCTGGGTGGGCCGGCGCTTCGGGCACGACCGCCCCCACCA
>JALUED010000103.1 GCA_027053145.1 Thermaceae bacterium
GGGGTACGTCCGCTTCGCCCTGGTGCAGCCCCCCGAGGTGCTCGAGGAGGCCGCCCGCCGGATCGCCGCCTTCCTCGACTAGGGGACCCAGGCGAGGCCGAAGGCCTCAAGCCCGATGTCCTTTTTGTAGGGCCTGAGCTCGAGGGGGCGAACCTCCTCGGCGAGCGAAAGCCAGCGCTCCCGGATCGCCTCGGCCTCGTCGGCGAGCTCCTCCTTTAGCGCCTGGATCTCTTCCTCGAGCCTTTGGATCTCGGCCCGGGAGGCCTCCACCTCCTCCGCCGCCCGGGCGCGCATCCGCCTTTTCGCGAGGACGGCGGTCACCGAGCGGCGGCGGCCGCCGAAGAGGGCGAGCACGGTCTCGAGGTAGCCGCCCATTTCCTCAAGCCTCCGGCGCCCGAGCTCGGCCTCATCCTCGGCGAGCTCGCGCTTCTCCCGCTCAAGCCGCTTTTTGAGCGAGGCGATCCTTCGCCGGTACTTCTTCGCAAGCTTCTTGATCTCCTCCTGGGCCCGAAAGCGCGCCTCCCGCCGCGCCCGCTTTAAAAACGCCTCCTTCGGCTCGCCGGGGCTCGAGGCGAGGTCCAGCGCCTCGTTCACCCAGATCGTGACCTTGGCGTTTTGGTAGACCCAGTCCCGAAAGGCACGCTCAAGCCGCTTCATCGCCCGGGCGTCCTGAAAGACCGCGGGGAGGGGGGCGTAGCGGGCGTTCGCGGGCGGCCGGTCGGGGAGGTCCTCCCTCGGCTCGACGACGAAATCCTCCCAGGGGACGAGCCCCTTGAGCGCCTCCGGGGGCACCAGGACCGCCACCTCGCCGCTTGCGTGGACGCCGTACTTCTTGCGGGAAACCCGGTACTCCGCCTGGGCAAAGAGCCGGGGGTAGAGCGTGCCCTCGCCGAAGAAGTATTCCTCCAGCCAGGCGGGGACCGCCGGGCGGTCGGGGAGGGCCTTGTCCGCCTCGGCGGCAAGCGGCACCGTTTGGGCCTCGCCGCCTTCCCCTTCACGCGCCCCCACCAGGGCGTTGAGCTCGGGAATCCGCTCCTTGCCGAGGGGCCCCGCCAGGTAGTTCATCACCCAGCGGGTGGAAAAGACCGCGGGGGCCCCTTCGTGGACGTTCTTGACCACGAACTGCCGCTTTTTGAGCGCCGCGATCTGCCGATCGAGCTCGGCGCGCTCGGGCCCACCGGCGAGGCTCTCCAGGCCGTCGAGGAGCCGTTCCTTGTCCTGTTCGGTCTGGAGCCGGCCGACGAACCAGGTGCCGGCGTTGGAGAGCGCCTTGTAGTCGAGGTCCACGGGGTTCTGGGTGGCGAGCACAAGGCCCACCCCGAAGGCCCGGGCCTGCTTCAAAAGCCGAAGGAGCGGGGGCTTACTGGGCGGCTGCCGGGTCGGGGGCAGGTAGCCGTAGACCTCGTCGAAGTAGAGGAGGGCGCGGAGCCGCTCGGTGCCGCTTTGCCGGAGGGTCCAGGCGAGGAGCTCGCCGAGCAGCAGGGTGACGAAGAACATCCGCTCGGCGTCGTCGAGGTGGGCGAGGTAGACCACCGCGTGGCGCGGCCTCCCGGAGCCGTCGTAGAGCAGGCGGTCCATGGCAAGGGGCACGCCCTGGGTCCAAAGGGCAAACCCCGGCGAGGCGAGGAGGCCGTTGAGCCTTAGGGCAAGCTCGGTGCGCTCGCGCTCGGGGAAGAAGGCCTCGAGGTCGAAGACCCCGAGCCGCGAAAAGGGCGGGCGCTGGACGCGGAGGATGAGCTTCTCCAGGGTGAGGTCCTCGCCCTTTTCCCAGGCGTCGAGCAGGATGCGGGCGACCAGGATGTGCTCCCGGTCTTGGACGGGGTCGAGGCCGGAAAGCCCCGCGAGGCTCAGGATCGCCGAGGCGGTGGCCGCCACCCGGTCGGCGAGGCCCTCGGGGTCGAGGCCCCGAGGCGCCTTGAGCGAGGCCAGGATCGAGATCGGGATCCCGGCGGAGGAGCCCGGGGTAAAGACCGCGTAGCCCACCCGCTCAAGCTCCCGGATCTCGGCCTCGCCGAGGCCGTCCCTCTCTAGGCCCTTTCGCCAGAGCGCGGCCTTCCCCTCGGCCAGCGCCTCCCGGGAAATCCCCCGGCGGCGGGCCTCCTCGGCGCTCACCCAGGGGAGGAAGTCCTCGGGCCGGAGCTTGGGAAAGTGCAAAAGGAGGTTGGTGAGGTCGCCCTTCGGGTCGAGCACGAGGGCGGGGATCTCCCGCCGGGCCGCTTCCTCGAGGAGGCCCACTCCCAGCCCGGTCTTCCCGGAGCCGGTCATGCCCAGGATCACCGCGTGGGTGACGAGGTCGTCGGGGTCGTAGAGATAACGCCCACCGCCGGCACGCTTGCCCAAATAGAACCCATCCCGCATAGCCCCATGCTAAGCCGCCCACCGGTTAACCTGCCGTTTACCCACCCCCGGCAAAATGCACCTCGCTATGAAGGGACGGAACAGCTTCCTCAGCATCCTTTTGGCCCTAGGTCTTTCGGTCGCAGCGCAGGCACTGGCAAACCCCACGCCCCACCTTCCCACCGAGGTGGTTGAAGCGCTCAAGAGCGGCGCCACCGTGGCCCTCCTCGACGCCGAGGGCAACCTGATCTGGTCTTCCGACCGAGGCGAGCCCGAAGAGGCGCCGCTTTCGGCCGCGGCCTCGGTCGCGATCTACGACGCCGAGGGGAACCTGATCGCCACCTACCCCCTTACCCAACTCGGCGGCAAGGTCCTCGTCGAGCTCCCGGACGGCACCAAGGCGCCGGCCGAGCCGTTCGTAAAGCTTGCCCATAAGGCCAACCACGACGGGGAGGCCCTCGAGCACACCGAGCGCCACCAGGGGCAAAAGCCGCACCAAGACGAGGGGCAAGCCCCCAAACGAAGCGGGCACCGGCATGAAAAGCCCTCGTACAAGCATGGCAAGGAG
>JALUED010000104.1 GCA_027053145.1 Thermaceae bacterium
GCACCGGCCGGGGCTCGAACCGCCAGCCCCCTTCGCTCTCGGCGAGGTCCAGAAGGTCGCCGACGAGTTTCCGCATCCGCTCGCTCTCGCGGGCAATGACCTCAAGGCTTTCCTTCTGCGCCGGGCTTGGGTTCGTGCGCCGCTTCAGGTAGCCCACGTGGCCGAGGATCGCGGTGATCGGCGTCCGGAGCTCGTGGGAGGCGTCGGCGAGGAAGCGGCGCTGGGCCTCGAAGGCTTCCTCGAGCCTCGCCAGCATCCGGTTGAGGGCTCGGGCCAGGGCGGCCACCTCGTCGGCCCCCTCGGGCTCGGGCAGGGGGGCGAAGGACCGGGCCGAGATCGCCTCGGCTTGGCGGGCGATGGCCTCGAGGGGCTCAAGCGTCCTCGCCACCAGCAGGTAGGCCATCCAGCCGGCGATCAAGAGCACGATCATCGCGGTGGCGGCGTAGATGCGCACGAGCTGGTTCAGGGTGGTCTCCACGCTGGCCGTGGACTTGGCGACGAGAACGAGGGCGGGGATGCGGTCAAGCGGCGGCGGTCCGTGGGCCTCAAGCAGCGAAGCCCGGACGAGCAGGCGGAGGGGTTTGCCCCCTTTCCTCGGCAGCTCGATCCGGGTCCAGATCATCCCCTGCTCTAAGAGCCGCTCGTAGTCGCTCTTTTTGAGCTTCAACCGTTGGCCGCCGAGGGCCGGGCTCTGGACCAGCGGCACCGCCTCCATGAGGTCTTCGGGCCGGAAGGGCGGGAGGGCGAGGACCAGGTCCACCTCGGCGTAGACGGTGGGGGGGAGGGCGACGGCGAGCAGGTTGCGCCCCCCGCGGTTAATGAGCCGGACCACCTGGCCGAGGGCGTCGTCGAGCTCGGTCCGAAGCCCCTGGTAGAGGTAGCGGGCGAGCAACGAGTAGACCGCGACCCCCATGACGAGCAGGCTCGCGGCCAGGAGCGCGAGGGTGAGGAGGGTGATCCGGGTGCGGAGGGTCATAAAAAAGGCCAGTGGCTCGTGGCTTGTGGCTCGTGGAAGGCCGTTACCACAAGCCACAGGCTACAAGCCACGAGCTAATCTTCTCTAAGCACGTACCCCACCCCGCGCACGGTGTGGATCAGGCGGCGTTCGCCGCCGGCCTCGAGTTTTTTGCGCAGGTAGCCGATGTAGACGTCCACCACGTTGGAGCCGCCCTGGTAGCCGGGCCAGACCTTTTCCTCGATTTCAAAGCGCGAAAAGACCTTGCCGGGGTTGGAGGCAAGGAGCTCGAGGAGCTCGAACTCCTTGTTCGAAAGCTCGATTCGCCGCCCGCCGCGGAAGACCTCGCGGCCCTCGAGGTTGATGATCAGGTCGGCGACCCGGATCTCGCCGGTGATCGCGGGGGTCACCCGCCGGAGGTGGGCCCGCACCCGGGCGAGGAGCTCCTCGATGGAGAAGGGTTTCACCAGGTAGTCGTCGGCGCCGGCGTCGAGGCCGGCGACCTTGTCCTCGACCCGGTCCTTGGCGGTGAGGATGAGGATCGGCACGTTCGAGGTCTTGCGGATGATCTTGGCCACCTCGAGGCCGTCCTTTGCGGGGAGCATCAGGTCGAGGATCACGAGGTCGGGGTTTTTCTCCCGAAACTTGGAAAGGCCGGTGACGCCGTCGTAGGCGACCTCGGTCCGGTAGCCCTCGGCCTGAAGCTCAAGCTCCAAAAACCGGGCGATGTCCTTCTCGTCCTCGATGATCAGGATCAAGGGTGCTTCCATGCCCCCAATCATATCACATGAGAATGTAAGTTTCTCATGTGAAAGTGTGGGCAGGGGAGCGTCCTTTAGACGACCGGGTTTGGCGGCTCCTTGCCCGCGAGCACCCTAAGCAGGTTCTCGGCCGCCATTTCGGCCATCCGCTTTCGGGTTCGGATCCCGGCCGAGCCGACGTGGGGGGTGAGCACGACGTTCTCAAGCTGGGTGAGGGGGTGGTCCTTGGGCAGGGGTTCTGGGTCGGTGACGTCGAGCCCGGCGGCAAAAAGCGGCCCCTCGGTAAGGGCCCAGACCAGCGCTTCGGTGTCCACCACCCGGCCGCGGGCGGTGTTCACCAGCACCGAGCCCGGCTTCATGCGGGCAAGCCGCTCGCGGTTGAAGAGCCGCTCGGTTTCAGGGGTCAGGGGGACGTGGAGGCTCACGAAGTCGGCCGTGGGGAGCGCCTCGTCGAGCGGGACTCGGCGGGCGCCGAGCTCGGCTTCGGCCTTTGGCTTGGCCGTGCGGCTTGCGTAGAGGATCTCCATGCCGAACCCTTTCGCCCGCCGGGCGAAAGCCTGCCCGATCCGTCCAAACCCCACTACCAGCACCCGGGCCCCCGCGACCTCGGGGCCCAGGAATCCGGTGGGCAGCCAACAGCGCCAGCGCCCCGCGCGCACGTACCGGTCGCCTTCGACGACGCGCCTTGCGGCGGCGAGCAAAAGGGCGAAGGCAAGGTCGGCGGTGGCCTCGGTGAGGACGCCGGGGGTGTTCGTCACCCGGATGCCCCGGGCACGGGCGGCCTCGAGGTCAATGTTGTCCACCCCGACCGCGTACTGAGCGATCACCTTGAGGCCGGGGCCGGCGGCGTCCATCACCTCGGCGTCAATGGGGTCCTCGAGCGTGGTAAGAAGCCCCTCGGCTCCGGCGACAAGCTTCAAGAGCGCTTCCCTGGGCGGGGGGCATTCCCCCTCCCAGACGGTAGGCTCGTGGCCGGCGGCTAGGATTTTCTGGAACGCGACCTCGGGGAGCCTTCGGGTTGCCACCACCTTTGCCATGGCTTGAGCATAGCCCGGACGGCCGTGGGGCGGGGACGCTCGGCTAGGAGCTTTTCCAGCGTGGCCTGGCAGCGGGGCGCTTCCTTCAGGCAGGCAAGGAGGCTCCGGCCGGCGAG
>JALUED010000105.1 GCA_027053145.1 Thermaceae bacterium
CCGGTCTTGATGTGGGGCGGGATCCAGTTAATCTCCTGGTTTTTGGCGATGAGACGTTCTTTGTAGCGGGTGTTTTGGATGAACCAGGTTTCGGTGGCGTAGTACATGAGGGGCGTCTTGCAGCGCCAGCAGTGGGGATAGCTGTGGACGATCTCCTCCCGCTTAAAAAGGAGGCCTCGTTCCTTGAGGTCCTGGATGATTTCGCGGTTTGCGTCGCGGAAGAAGAGGCCCTTATAGGGGCCGACCATGAGCTTGCCGTCCTCGTCCACGGTGATAAGGATGGGCAGGCCGTACTTACGGGCCACCTCCATGTCCTCGGCGCCGAAGGCCGGGGCCTGGTGGACGACGCCGGTGCCGTCCTCCTTGGAGACGTAGTCGGCGAGGACCACGAAGTGGGCGGGCTTTTCCGGTTCCACGAAGCGGTAGGGGGGCTCGTAGCGGGCGCCCTCGAGCTCTTGCCCCGAGAACCTCTTCAGAACCTCGGCCTCCTCGCCGAGGAGCTTTTTCCCTAGGCTTTCCTCGAGGACCAGGACCTCGTTTCCCCGCCGGAAGGCGGCGTAGGTGAACGCGGGGTGCACGGCGGCGGCGACGTTCGCGGTGAGGGTCCAGGGGGTGGTGGTCCAGATGAGCAGGCTTGCGCCTGGGGGAAGACCGAGTTTCTCGGGCTCCTTTAAGGGGAAGCGCACGTAGACCGAGGGGTCGCTGATCTCCTTATACCCTTCGGCCACCTCGTGGGACGAAAGCGGGGTGCCGCAGCGGGGGCAGTAGGGGACGACCTTGTAGTCGCGGTAGAGGAGCCCTTTTTTCCAAAGCTCCTTTAGGCTCCACCAAATGGACTCGATGTAGTTTTTGTCAAAGGTGTAGTAGGCGTCGTCGAGGTCCACCCAGAAGGCAATGCGTTCGGTGAAGCGCTCCCACTCCTTTTCGTACTCGAGCACCGAGGCCTTGCAGGCCTGGTTGAACTCGGCGATGCCGTAGCGTTCGATATCCTTCTTGTTTTTAAGGCCGAGTTTCTTTTCGACCTCAAGCTCGACCGGAAGGCCGTGGGTGTCCCAGCCCGCCTTCCGGGGCACGTAGTAGCCCTGCATGGTCTTGAAGCGGGGGAAAAGGTCTTTGTAGCTCCGAGCCTGGGCGTGGTGGACGCCAGGGCGGCCGTTTGCCGTCGGCGGCCCCTCGTAGAAGGTGAACTGCGGGTTGCCCCTCCGTTGCTCCAGGCTCTTTTGAAAGATTCGGTTTTTCTTCCAAAAGGCGAGGATCTCCTCTTCCAGCCTGGGGAAGTTGGGTTTTTTGACCTCTTCGAACCGCATCGCCACCTCCAACGAAAAAACGCCCGCGCGTTCTGGCCGCGCGGACGAGGCCGTTGGCCCCGCGGTACCACCGCGCTTCGGCTGGCTTCGCCGGGTGTGGGGTGTGGGAGGTAGGTCTTTATGTTTTTTTCCTACCTCCTACATCCTACCTCCGGCTTCGCCATCCGCCCTCGTTTCGCGCTATCACGGGCGCACCCGGCGGGCATTACTCGGGGCATGGCCCCTTTCCTCCCGCGGCTCGGGGGCGATCTTCGGCGCGGACCTCCACCCGGCTTCCACCCTCCCGGGCTCGCTCTAGGAGGCGCCCCGCGCCTACTCCTCCCCGTCGTCGCCTTTGCAGTTTGCGCCTAGCGGCGCTATAATGAACCCCCGGAAGACCGGCGGTTCGAGAAGCATCCTAGGCAAAAACTTCGATCGCCGCAAGCAGCCGGTGTTCCCCAAAACCCCCGAAAGATCGCGCGAGGTCAAGATGGAGTTTTATTTGGATACCGCCGAAATCGAGGAGATCCGCGAAGTGGCGGGTTGGGGTGTGCTTTCCGGCGTCACCACAAACCCCAGTCTGGTGGCAAAAAGCGGCCGGGATCTCCGCGAGGTGGTGATCGAGATCGCCGAGATCGTGAAGGGCCCGGTCTCGGCCGAAGTGCTCGCCACCGACACCGAGGGGATGGTGGCCGAGGCTCGGGAGCTTGCCCGGCTTTCGGGGCACGTGGTGATCAAGATTCCAGTGACCCCCGAGGGCCTGGCCGCGACCCATCGGCTTTCGGCGGAAGGCATCCCGGTCAACATGACGCTCGTTTTTTCGCTTCCCCAGGCGCTCCTTGCCGCCCGGGCGGGCGCCCGCTACGTCAGCCCCTTCCTCGGGAGGGTGGACGACATCGGCGGCGACGGCGTGGGCCTTGTTCGGGAGATCGCCGAGGCTTTTCGTTTGCACGGGATCAAGACCAAGATCATTGCCGCCAGCATCCGCCACCCGCGGCACGTGGTGGAGGCGGCGCTTGCTGGGGCCGATATCGCGACCGTTCCCTATAAGGTAATGAAGCAGCTTGTCCGCCATCCGTTGACCGAGGCCGGGATTGCTCGGTTCCTCGAGGACTGGCGGCGTGCTCGCGAGGGTTGAAACCATGACGACGAAGGCGAAGAACGCGAAAAAGCGGACCGAGGAGAAGTTGGCAAAGTTATCCTTCCAGGAGTTGTCCAACAAGATCCTCCCCGAGCTCCACCTCATCGCGGCCAAGGCCGGCATCGAAAACTACAAGCGGATGAAAAAGGACGAGCTGGTCATGGCCCTTTTGGAAAAGGAAGCGGAAGGGGAGGGGCTCCAGCTTGCCAAGGGCTACCTTGAAATCAGCCCCGACGGCTACGGCTTTTTGCAGGAAGACGCCTATAACCTTGACTCCCGAAGCGTGATCGTTTCCGCCGGGCTCATCAAGCAGTTCGCCCTAAGGAGCGGGGACTACGTGGTGGGGCGGGCGCGTGCGCCCCGGGAGAACGAGCGCTACGGCACCTTGATCCGGGTCGAGGCGGTGAACGGCCTCGACCCCGAGGCGGCGAAGAAGCGCCCTAAGTTCGACGAGCTCATTCCCCAGTTCCCCGACCAAAAGATCAAGCTGGAAACCGATCCCGCGGAGCTCGCTACCCGGGTGATCGACCTGCTCGCTCCCATCGGGCGCGGTCAGCGGGGGCTGATCGTGGCCCCGCCCAAGGCCGGGAAAACCACCCTGCTGAAAAAGGTCGCGAAGGCGGTGGTCAAAAACGAACCCGACATTAAGGTGATCGTCCTCTTGATCGACGAGCGCCCCGAGGAGGTCACCGACTTCCGCGAGGAAGTCGAGGGCGTCGAGGTGATCGCCAGCACCTTCGACGAGCCGCCCCAGAACCACATCCGGGTCGCCGAGTTCGTCCACGAGCGGGCAAAGCGCATCGTCGAGGAGGGCGGGCACGTGATGATCCTGCTCGACTCGATCACCCGGCTCGCCCGCGCCAACAACCTGGTGACCCCCCCTACCGGCCGCACCCTCTCGGGCGGCCTCGACTCGGCGGCGCTCCACTTTCCCAAGAAGTTTTTGGGCGCGGCCCGGAACATTCGGGGCGGGGGCTCGCTCACCATCCTGGCCACCGCGCTCGTCGAGACCGGCTCCCGGATGGACGACGTGATTTTTGAGGAGTTCAAGGGCACCGGCAACATGGAGCTCCACCTCTCGCGCAGGCTCGAGGAGCGGCGGATCTTCCCGGCGATCGACATCCTGAAATCGGGCACCCGCCGCGAGGAGCTTCTCCTTGGGGAAGAGGCGCTCCACAAAATTTGGCTTCTTCGCAAGGTGCTCGCCGATATGGATCCGGCCGAAGCCATGGAGATGTTGCTTTCCCGGCTTGCCAAGACCAAGTCGAACGCCGAGTTCCTGGCGACGTTGGCGGCGCGCTAGGGGTATACTGCCCCCGTGGGGAGGAGTCCCGTGACCGGCGACGCGGTGAAGAGCTGGGTGCTGGCCGGGCTCCTGTTTACCCTTCCCTTTTCCCCCCAGAAGATCCTTGCCGATTACGCGGCCCAGATCGGCCGGGTGGAGGTGGTCTTGGAACCCGAGGAGGCGCCCCGGGTCCACCTTTGGGAGCGGCTCGCTTCGGTGCGCAAGGCCGAGGCTTTGCACACGGTGCAGCCGGGCGAGGCACTGGCCGCCTTGGCCGCCGCCTACGGCAGTTCGGTGGAAGCGATCAAGAAGGCAAGCGGCCTCAAAACCTGGAGGATCCAACCGGGGCAGGAGCTGGTGATCCCCTTCCAGGTCAAGGATCCAAAGGAGCCGCGATTGCCCCCTGGGGTGCACCGTTACGTGGTGCAAAAGGGGGATACCCTCGAACGCATCGCTAAGCGTTTTGGGCTCACGCTCTTGGAGCTCGTCTCGGCGAACCCTACGCTCAAAAGCCTTGACCGGATCCCTCTTGGGGCGACGCTCTTGATTCCCGAGGGGCTTAAGGGTCGGATTGTGGTCCTAGGGCCGGGGGAGACGCTTGCGGACCTTGCCCGTGCTTACGGTTTGGATTTGGGCGAGCTGGCACGGGCCAACGGGGTAAAAAGCCCGCTTGAGCTCAAGGCCGGCGACCTCGTGCTTATCCCCGGGGTGCTGGCCCGCGAGGTTTACGCCCGGCTTGAGCGTAAACGCGAGGAGGAACGTCGGCTTGCCGCCGAGCGCCGGCGCCGTTGGCTTGCCGAACTGGCCAGGCGCCGGGCCCGGCTCAAGCAGGTCAGCTACCGGCCGGGTAAGGCCTCTTTGAAGGGTTTCCAGTGGCCGCTTACCCGTTTTCGCATCACCAGCTATTACGGCTACCGCCGGGTCTGGGTGGCGGGGAGCAACTTCCACTACGGCATCGACCTCGCGGCTCCGGCCGGGACCCCGGTCTACGCCGCGCGGGGCGGACGGGTGATCTTCGCCGGCTGGGGCTACTACTACGGGCGTTACGTTCGGATCGATCACGGCGGTGGGGTGGAGACCCGTTATGCCCACCTGTCCCGACTCGCGGTGCGTACCGGGCAGTACGTCCGTCGGGGGCAGGTGATCGGCTACGTGGGCGCTTCAGGACGGGGTGCCTACGGCGTGCACCTCCACTTCGAAATCCGGTTGAGGGGGCGGGCGGTCAACCCCCTCACCTACTTGCCCAGGTAACGGAGGAACCATGGAGGCGAAGGGTACGCTCAAAGTCAAGACCGGCTTCGCGGAGATGTTCAAGGGTGGCGTCATCATGGACGTCACCACCCCTGAGCAGGCGGAGATCGCCGAGGAGGCAGGGGCGGTGGCGGTGATGGCGTTGGAGCGGGTGCCTGCCGACATCCGTGCCCAGGGCGGGGTCGCCCGCATGGCCGATCCCAAGAAGATCAAGGAGATTATGGCCGCGGTAAGCATCCCGGTCATGGCCAAGGTGCGGATCGGGCACTTCGCTGAGGCGATGATCCTCGAGGCCATCGGGGTGGATTTCATTGACGAATCCGAGGTGCTCACCCCCGCCGACGAGGAGCACCATATCGATAAGTGGGCCTTCAAGGTCCCTTTCGTGAACGGCGCCCGGGACCTTGGCGAGGCGCTTCGGAGGATCGCCGAGGGGGCCGCGATGATCCGCACCAAGGGCGAGGCCGGCACCGGGAACGTGGTCGAGGCGGTGCGCCACGCCCGCCGGATGTGGAAGCAGATTCGCTGGGTCCAATCGCTTCGCGAGGACGAGCTTCCCGCCGCCGCCAAGGAGCTCCAAGCGCCGCTTGAGCTTGTGAAGTGGGTCCACGATCACGGCAAGCTCCCGGTGGTGAACTTTGCCGCCGGCGGGATCGCTACCCCAGCCGACGCCGCCTTGATGATGCACCTGGGGATGGAGGGCGTCTTCGTCGGCTCGGGGATCTTCAAGTCCGGCGACCCGAAGAAGCGTGCTCGGGCGATCGTGCGCGCGGTTACCCACTACGACGACCCCGAGGTCTTGGCTGAGGTCAGCGAGGACCTGGGCGAGCCGATGGTGGGGATCAATATTGACCTGATTCCAGAGGAGGAACGCTTGGCTAAGCGGGGTTGGTGAGGTGCGTGCGGGGCCTATGCCCCGCTTGTTTTTGGCCTTTGTGTGAAAACTTTCACGAACTGGGACAACCCACAAAATGCACGATGACCGTTGACGCAACCCCCATGCCCGCGCAGGATAAAGGGCGATGATCGGTATCCTGGCGGTCCAAGGCGATTTCCGCGAACACGAGCTCGCCTTCCGACGCATCGGCATCCCTACGAAACGCGTGCGGCGAGCTAGCGATCTGGAGGGAGTCCAAGGGCTGGTCATCCCCGGCGGCGAGTCCACCACCATCGGCAAGCTCGCCCGCGAGTATGGGGTCGAGGCCGAGGCCCGTAGGCGCTACGAGGCCGGGACGCTCGCCCTCTGGGGCACCTGTGCCGGCGCCATCTGGCTTGCCCGCGAGGTCGAGGGCTACCCCGGGCAACCCAGGCTCGGGGTCATGGAGATCACCGTCCGGCGGAACGCCTACGGCCGCCAGGTCGAGTCCTTCGAGACCGACCTAGCGGTCGAGGGCTTCGATCGCCCCTTCCACGCGATCTTCATCCGTGCCCCGGTGATCACCCGGGTAGGGAGGGGGCTTCGCGTCCTCGCCCGCTACCAGGGCGATCCGGTCTTCGTCGTCGGCGAGCGGCTCATGGCCACGACCTTCCACCCCGAGCTCACCGAGGACCCCCGCGTTCACCGCTACTTCGCCCGGCTCGCCGGAGCCGAGGAGGCGGCCCGGGTGGGGTAAGGCGGGGCCGAGCTGAGAGCCCGGCTGGCCGGGCGGCGAGGTCCAAGCGATCTACCTCCTGCCCAAGGCGCAGGGAAAGGGGCTCAGGCGCGCCCTTTTCGAGGAAGCCCTGCGGTTCCTTAAAGATACCGGCCAGACCCCGGTCTGGGTTTGGGTGATCGAGGCGAAGGAGCGGGCCCGGGCTTTCTACCGGAGGATGGGCGAGGCGGAAGCGGGCGTCCGGGTGAGCCGGCTACCCGACCCCAAAGGCCGGCCGGTCCGGCTCGTCGCCTACCGTTTTTAAGGCCGCATGCGGGTGTAGGTGCGCGGGAAGGGGATGGCCTCGCGAACGTGCTGGAGTCCCGCGATCCAGGCCACGGTGCGCTCGAGCCCGAGCCCAAACCCGGCGTGGGGCACGCTTCCGAACTTGCGGAGGTCCAGATACCAGTCGTAGACCGCTTCGGGCAGGCCGCGCTCCTTGATCCGCTCTTTCAAGAGCTTTAGGTCCCAGATCCGCTCGGAGCCGCCGATGATCTCGCCGTAGCCCTCGGGGGCGAGGAGGTCGTCGTTGAGGACGAGCTCGGGGTTTTCCGGGTCGGGCTGCATGTAGAAGGCCTTGATGGTGGCGGGGTACTTCTCGATGAAGACCGGGCGGTCGAACCGCCTGCTGATCGCGGCCTCGTGGGGGGCGCCGAAGTCCTCGCCGTAGGGGAGGGGCTCGATGCCCTCTTCAGGCGCGATTTTTTCAAGAAGTTCGATTGCTTCCTTGTAGGTGAGGCGGGGGTAGTTCCCCTCCGCCGCAGGCTCGAGCTTTTTAGGGTCGCGTTCCAGGAGCTCAAGCTCCTTCGCGCGGCGGTCGAGCACCCGTTCGACCAGGTAACGGACGTAGTCCTCCTGGAGCTGCATGTTCTCTTCGTGGGTCATGAAGGCAGCCTCGGGCTCGACCATCCAAAACTCGAGGAGGTGCCGCCGGGTCTTACTGCGCTCGGCGCGGAAGGTGGGGCCGAAGGTGTAGACCCTCCCGAACGCAAGCGCCCCGGCTTCGGCGTAAAGCTGGCCTGACTGGGAAAGGTAGGCCTTCTCCCCGTCGAAGAGCTCGACCTCGAAGAGCTCGGTGGTGCCCTCGACCGCGCTCGGGGTGAGGATGGGGGCGTCGAAGCGGAGGAACTTGCGCTCAGAAAAGAAGTCGTGGGTCGCGCGCTCGAGCTCGTCCCGAATCCGCATCACCGCCCAGGGCCGCCGGTGTCGGAGCCAGAGGTGGCGGTGGTCGAGGAGGAAGTCAATCCCGTGCTCCTTCTTGGTGATCGGGTACTCCTCGAGGGGCTTGGAGATGATCTTGAGTCCCCGAACCGAAAGCTCATAACCCCCAGGGGCCCGGGGATCGGCCTTGACGAGCCCCCAGACCTCGAGCGCGGTCTCCTGGGGCAGGTGGTCGGCCTCTTTGAAGGTGGCCTCGTCCACGTCCCCCTTAAAGACCGTGGCCTGCAAAAACCCGGTGCCGTCCCGCAGGATCAAAAAGTGGATCTTGCCCTTGGAGCGGCGGTTCAAGAGCCACCCCTTTAGGGTGACCTCTTCACCTTCGTATTTGGCGATCTCCTCGATGAACACGCGGCGCATGGGGCCAGTTTACTCAAAGGCTTTCGGGGAAAACCGAAAGCCCGCGATTCCGGGCCGCCGCGTGCAGGTCGCGGTCGAAGGTGGCGAGGACAACCGGAAGTTCGGTGATTTCCCTCCAGTAAAGCGCGGCGCCGAGGTGGGCGGCGTCGTAGGCCCTCAGGCCATGGTCCCAGGCCGCCCGGCTCGCAAGCTCCACGATGCCGTCGTTGACGCGCAGGCGATAGATCCTGGTCCAATCTCGGTCAAAAGCCTGCACGAGCCGAACGGCGTCCTCGAGCGCGATGACCCCCATACGCGCGGCCTTAGCGAAGGCCGCGTGCCCCTCGATCCGGGCAATTTCCAGGCTTCCCCGAACCCGGTATCGCTTTAGAAGCCGACGAGTGGCCTCGCTACCGGGCTCGTTAAGGTAGCGCTTGACCAGGGCGCTGGTATCCAGGTACAGGAGGGTCAACGCTTGCGGTCTTCGATCAGGATCTCCGAAATGCTCTGCTTGGGGGTGACGAGAGGCTCGAGCGGCTCCAGCTCGCCTTCCGGCGGGACCAAAAGCCCCAGCTCCTCCATGAGCTTGAGCTTGGATTCGGGGGAAAGGTCCAGCGGGACGATTCGAGCGATGGGCTTGCCGCGCTCGGTGATTACTAGAGACCCGCCCTCCTTCACCCTTTTGAGGTAGCGGCCCAGGCGGTTTTTCAGCTCCTTCGCACTCACCCGCTCCACGTAGCTATTTTAGGCCCGAAGGAGCTACTCCCGCAAGCGAAACGCCACATAGCCCTCAAGCCCCATCGCGTAGACCGCAAGCACTGCCAGGGCGACGTCGAGCCCGGGGGCGTCGGTGAGGGCAAAAAGGGGTGCTAAGGCGAGCGCCAGCCCGCCGGCGAGTGCAGAGGCCCGGGCGAGCAGGGATTGCACGAACTCGTCGAGGATGAGCCGGCCGGTGTCCGGCAGCGCCACCACGGCGAGGCTGAGGGCGGGGAGCCCAAAAAGCGGATGCCCCTTCAGAGCCAGGCTAGCGAAGGCGAGGGCGGTAAAAAGCGCCCAGAGCGCAAGGAAAAACCGCCCCCATACCCCGCTTGCCCCGAAACGGATCTCGGCCCGCTCGTTTTGAAACGTGGAGAACACGCCCACGACGAGGGCCAAAAGCGCCATCACCCCGGCCCAGACCCAAACGAGCGTCCAAACAGCAGCCTCCAGGCCCTTGAGGTAGGCGACCGCGAGCGCGGCGAGGAGGACGAGCGCGGTGAGGTCGAGGCTCCTAGGCTCGCGCCGCATCTTCGTCCTCCTCAGGGAGAAAGATCGCCTCGATTGGCTCGCCGAAGACCTTGGCGATTCTAAAGGCGAGCGGAAGGCTCGGGTCGTAGCGACCCTTCTCGATGGCGATCACGGTCTGGCGGCTGACGCCGAGCCGCTCGGCGAGCTCGCCCTGGCTCCAGCCGCGCTTTAGCCTGAGTTCTCGAACCCGGTTCTTCATCGCGAACTCCTCGTCTTGGTAGGGGATCCAAACGCTTCTTGCGATCGCGTACCGCGCTTTGAGTTCGGTGTCAACGTCCCACCAGGGGAGCATGTCAAGCCTCCTTTACAGGGGGAAGTGTAAAGGGAGCTTGACTAAATGTCAAGGTCACTTTACCTAAACCGGGCTCGGATCGCCTCCACCGCTTCGAAGAGCCCGCCCTTCCCGGGTTCGCCGACCACCACTTCGGCCGCCCGCTTCGCCGGTTCCACCGCGTTGGCCACCGCCACCCCGAGCCCAGCCGCAATCAAGGCGGGGACGTCGTTCAGGCCGTCGCCGACCATAACCGTGCGCTCCGGGGAAAGCCCCTGGAGCTCGGCGAGC
>JALUED010000106.1 GCA_027053145.1 Thermaceae bacterium
GGCCACCGCCCACCCCGACCACCTCCTCGCCCGGCTCGAGCTCAGGGCCGCCGAGCGCGCGCTCCGCGCCGCCGAGGCGCCCGACACTCCCCGGATCGAGACCGAGCGCCGGCGGGCCGCCTTTGAGGCCGCAAAAGCGGCGTTTGGGGCCAAGGCCACGGAGCTTGAGCGCCTCCTTTCGCAAAGAGAAGCCGACTACCGCGCCGCCCTAGGCGACCTCGCCCTCAAGACCAAGGCCCTCGCCCTGAAGACCGAGGCCCTAAAGGCGGCGAGGCTCCGGCTCGAAAAGGGCACCGCCTCCCGGCTCGAGGTCCTTAAGGCCGTGCTCGACCTGAAAAGCGCCGAGCTCGAAGTCTCCCAGGCCCGGCTCGCGCTCGCTCGGGCGGCGCTTGGGCTTTGGGCCTTCGCCGAGGAGGGAACAAGATGAAGAAAGCCCTCTTCTGGCTCTTCATCGTCGCCCTTCTCGCCGCCACCGCCTACGGCCTGGTCAGGAAACCCGGGCAGCGGCCCCTTCCGGTCTTTGCCGCCCGGGCGAAGAAGACCACCTTCGTCCGCGAGGTGAGCGCCGACGGCTACCTGAAGGCCGAGCGGATCCGGCTCGCCTTCCCTGCGAGCGGCCGCGTCGCCGAGGTAAAAAAGCACCACGGCGACCGGGTAAAAAGGGGCGAAGTCATCGCCCGGCTTGAGGACGCCGAGGCCCGGCGCCGGCTCGCCCTCGCCGAGGCCCGCCTCGAATCCTTCGAGGCCGAGCAACGGGCCGAGGCCGCGGACCGCGAGGCCCGCGCGCAGGCCCTGCGGGAAAAGCATAAGGAGCTTGCCGAGAAACTGGCCCTCGTCCGGGCCCTCTTCGAGGCCGGGGCGGCGAGCCGGGCCGAGCTCAAGGCCGCCGAGGACGCCCTGGCCGAGAACGCCCGCGCCCTCAAGGCCCTAAAGCTAGAGGCCGAACGCGCCCGGGCCCAGGCCGCATCCCGGCGGGCCGAGCTCCGCGCGGCGCTGGCGGAGGCCAGAGAAGCCCTGGCGAAGACGCGCCTCCGGGCGCCGGTAGCGGGGGTCCTGGAGGCCCTCCCCTTCCACCCCGGGGAGCTCGCCCGTGGCGAGGCGGTGCTGGTGGTCGAGGGCAGCGTCCGCCCCTACGCCCGCTTTCCCGAGGCCGAGGCCGGCGAGCTCCGCGAGGGGCTCCCGGCCCGGGTGGAGCTCGCCGGCCAGGAGGAAAAGCCCCTGCCCTCGCGGGTAGCCCGGGTGCTGCCGCCCGAGCGCCAGGGGGAGAGCGCCTGGGTCCCGGTGGAGCTTTCGCCCCTGCCCGCGGGGCAGGGGGCGCCCGACCTCTCGCTCACCGCCTACGTCGAGGTCGAGCGCATCGAAAACGCGGTGGTGGTGCCGCTCGAGGCCCTGATCGAGGAGGACGGCAAGACCTACGTCTGGACGATCGAGGGCGGCAAGGCCCACCGGGTGGCGGTAAAAAAGCGAGCCCAGAACCTCACCCAGGCTGCCATCGAAGGCCTTGCTCCCGGTACTCCGGTGGTCCGGCTGCCGCCCGAGAAGCTCACCGAGGGCACCCCCCTGCTGCCCACCTTCGAGGACGAAGATGGCGGTCGTTGAGCTAGCGGGCGTGACGAAGGTCTACCGCTCGGGGAGCGGGCGGCGGACGGTGGAGGTGGTGGCCCTGAAGGGGATCAACCTCGCCATCGAGGCGGGGGAGTTCGTCGCCATCATGGGCCCCTCGGGCTCGGGAAAGAGCACCCTCCTTCACATCCTCGGCCTTTTGGACCGGCCGAGCGCGGGCACCTACCGGCTCGCCGGCCGGGACGTCACCGCCCTCGACGAGGCCGAGGCCGCCCGGGTGCGAAACCGCACCATCGGCTTCGTCTTCCAGGCGTTTTTCCTCTTGCCCCGGGCCACGGCGCAAAAGAACGTCGAGCTGCCCCTCGTCTACCGGGGAATGCCGCCTAGGGCCCGGCGGGAGGCGGCCAGGTCGGCGCTCTCCGCGGTGGGACTTGAGGACCGGCTCGACCACCTGCCCTCCGAGCTCTCCGGGGGGCAAAAGCAGCGGGTCGCGATCGCTCGAGCGCTGGTGCAGGAGCCGGCGATCCTGCTCGCCGACGAGCCCACCGGCAACCTCGACAGCGAGAGCGGCCGCGAGGTGATGGCGCTTTTTGCCGAGCTCCACCGAGCGGGCAAGACGGTGATCATCGTCACCCACGAGGCCGAGATCGCCGCCTACGCGCGGCGGGTGATCCGCATGCGGGACGGGGAGGTGGTCGCCGATGAGGTTCGCTGACCTCGTTCTCACCGCGCTCGAGGCGCTCTACGCCCACAAGCTCCGCACCCTCCTCTCCCTTTTGGGGGTGATCATCGGGGTGTTCGCGGTGACGGCGCTGATCAGCCTGGGCGAGATCGCCACCTACGGGATCCGGCGGGGGCTCGAGCAGGTCGCCGGGCGGAGCGTCTTCATTCAGGGCCAGCGCGTCCCCGGCAAGGCCCGGGTGCGCTTTGGCGAGGCCGATCGGCGGCTCCTGGCCACCCTCCCGGCGCGGGTGATCCCCTACGTCTTTGCCTCCGCCGTCGGGCACGACGCCAAGGGCAAGCCGGTCGGGGTTCAGGTGCTCGGAGTCCCCGGCGACCTGCCCGAGCTCGACCCCGGGGTCGAGCTCGGGCAGGGGCGGTTCTTCACCCGCTCCGAGGCGGACAGGGGGCTACCCCTGACGGTGCTAAACCAAAAGGCGGCCGACGAGCTCAAGGCCCGGCCCGGCCGGCGCCTGGAGCTCGCCTTCGGCCCCCGCCGGGCGCGGTTTTTCGTGGTCGGGGTGACGAAGCCGGTTGGCGGCCTCTTCGCCGGCT
>JALUED010000107.1 GCA_027053145.1 Thermaceae bacterium
CGACCTCCATGGGCTCAAGGCGCTCGATCTTGGCGCGCTTTTGGATCTTGTCTTCGCCCTCGTCGGCGTCGTCGGTAAGGTGGCCGACGTCGGTGACGTTGGAGACGTAGCGCACCTTGTAGCCGAGGTGCAAAAGCCAGCGGCGCAGGGTGTCGAAGCTCACCGCGCTCTTCGCGTGGCCGAGGTGGGCGTCCGAGTAAACCGTGGGTCCGCAGACGTAGATCCCCACGTGCCCCTCGACCCGCGGGCGGAAACGTTCCTTCTGCCTGCTCATGGTGTTGTAAAGGTAGAAATCCACCGCTCGCCTCCTTTCCATAAAGCCCGATTTTCGGGGATTCCTTCCGAAAACCCCCGGCTTTAACATCGCCGCGCCGGGAACGTCACGACCTAAATCTTAGCAGATGTTCAAGCGGCGAGCGCACGCTCCTTTAGCCCCCGCAGAAACATTTCAGCGTTCTCTTGCATGAGCTTGTGCACAAGCTTCTTCAGGATGCCCCCAAAAAGGGGTAGGTTCAGCTCGTACTCGATCTCGAGCACGACCCGGGTGCCGTCGCCCTCGGGGAGAAAGACCCAGGTGCCCTGGTAGCGATCGAAATCCCCTTCGGGCGAGTAAAAGCGGTTTTTAAGCTCGGCGTCGTTCCACTCCTCGACCTCAACCCAGCGCACCCGCTTGCCCATGGCGACCGCCACCCACTCGCTCTTGGTGCGCTCGGGGGTGGATTCCACCACCCTCAGGGTCTCCACGTCCTTGAGGTAGGGCTTTAGGCCCTCGAGGTCCTTTGCCAGCTTGTAGACCTCTTCAGGAGGCTTCGGCACGAAGACTTCCGCGCGCACTTGGGGCATGACCCAGTTCTACCCCGGCCCCTCCTCGCGCCGCAAGCGCCTGGCTCGGCTCGCCGTCGCGAGCGGAAAGCCCCGGCCCAAGCGGAGCAGGCCCGACCCCTAGGATGGGCGCGCCGCCCTCGCACCCGCGCGAACCCACTGGGCAAGCAAGCCCGGAGCGCGGCCCTGGGCCTTTTCCCCGCTTGCTATGCTAACCCCCGTGCGCGTCTTCGCCATCGCCGATCCCCACCTCGGAAGCCGGGTGGACAAACCGATGACCGTCTTCGGCCCCGCCTGGTCCGGCCACCCCGAGGTCTTCTTCGAGCGCTGGCGGGAGGTCGTCGGCGAGGACGACCTGGTCATTATCCCCGGCGACATCTCGTGGGCGATGCGGCTTGAGGACGCGCTCCCCGACCTCGAGGCGATCGCCGCCCTGCCCGGGCAAAAGGTGATCCTCCGCGGGAACCACGACTACTGGTGGCCCTCGATCTCAAAGCTGAGGCGAGCGCTTCCCCCCGGCATGTACGCGCTGCAAAACGACGCAGTGGTGATCGAGGGGGTGGCGGTGGCCGGCACCCGCGGCTGGATCACCCCCTTCGAGCGCGAGTTTTCCGAGCACGACGAAAAGATCTATAAGCGCGAGGCCGAGCGGCTAAGGCTCTCCCTCTCCGATGCCTCGCGAAAGCCCCATGAGCACCTGATCGTCGCTCTGCACTACCCCCCGTTCGGCCCCGGGGGCGAGCCCACGCTTTTTACCGAGTTGATTGAAGAAGCTAAGCCCGACGCGGTGGTCTTCGGCCACCTCCACACCGCCGACCCCGAAAAGCTCCCCCGGGACTGGATGGGGATTCCCCTCCACCTGGTAGCCGCGGACGTGGTGGGCTTTCGCCCTCAGCGCATCCTCGAAAAGTAAAAGGCCGCCCGTGGGCGGCGTTTGGCGGAGGGGGCGGGATTCGAACCCGCGGTACCCTTACGGGTACACCGGTTTTCGAGACCGGCCCGTTCAACCGCTCCGGCACCCCTCCGAGCGTAAACGGGCGAAAAACCCGGATAAGAGTCTAGCACTTTGCTCGCCGAAACGTCCAGGCACCACCGGGAAGGGGGGTTTTAACCGGTGAACGGTAAAAGCCCCCATCTTCTCGTTCTCGGCGGCGTAGACGAGGCGGCCAAGGCCGGCCTCGACCAGGGCACCAAAGCACATGGGGCAGGGCTCGAGGCTCACGTAGAGGGTGGCCTCCGAAAGCCGCGAAAGCCCCTTCTCGAAGGCGCTTTTCAGCGCGAGCAGTTCGGCATGGGCGGTGGGATCACCCCGGACGCGGACCTCGTTCTTGGCCTCGGCAAGGACCTCCTCGCCCCGCGCGAGCACCGCCCCCACCGGCACCTCCCCCTGCCGGGCGGCGGCGCGGGCAAGGGCAAGCGCCCGCCGCATCCAGCGGTCCTCGAGAGGCTCGGGGTAGAGGCCCCAAACCCAGGCCACCTGCCCCTCCTGGCAGCCGATCGGCCAGCGGCGGCGTAGCTCCGGGGGCACGCCGCGCCCGCGAAAAAACTCCCCGAGCCGCCCGCCGCCGACCATCGGAAGGTCCTTCCGGTAGGCACAGGACGAAAGCCCCTCGGGGACCGGCGCGGGCCTGGCCTTGGGCAGGATCAAAAAAAGCACCCCCTTGTACCCCCGAGCGAGAACCCCACCCGGGAGCACCGCCTTGCCCCCTTGAAGGGCCTCCTCGAGCGCGGAGAGGGTCCTCGCCTCGGGTCGGACACGTACCGCCTCGAGCACCCGCCTCAGCGCCCGGGCCCGGAGCGGCGGCGGAGCCTTCAAGAGGGGAAGCGTCCGGTAGTTTGGCACCGGAAAGCGCGGATCGGAGCGTAAAAGCCCCGCGGCCTCGGCCTCAAGCCAGTCCTCCTCCGCCTGCCGGGTCTCGGCGAAGCGCGAAAGGGCGGGCACCGCCCCGGGAAACCGCGCCTCGACCCGGGGAAGCACCTCGC
>JALUED010000108.1 GCA_027053145.1 Thermaceae bacterium
ACGAGGAGGTAGCCTTCCTCGGCCCAGACCGGGTAGAGGCGTTTGCGGGTCTCGAGGGTCGTCACCGGGTAGAGGTCGTAGGCCATGATGTAGGGCAGCGGGACGTGGGCGAAGGTGGGAAGCAGGTCGGCGGTGTAAACGAGCCGCTCGCCCTCGGACTCAAGCACCACTCCCTGCTGCCCCAGGGTGTGCCCGGGCAGGGGGAGGACCTTCAGGCCAGGAAGCACCTCGGCCTCCCCCTCGACGAACTCAAAAAGCCCCGCCTCGGCCACCGGCTCGACGTTCTCGGGAAGGTAGCTCCCCCGGTTTCGCTCGTGGGGATGGGTGGCTTCAAAGAACTCCTGCCGCTGGACCAGGTAGCGGGCCTTCGTAAAAAGCGGCCGGAGACGCCCCCCCTCCAAGACCGTGTTCAACCCCGCGTGGTCGAAGTGGAGGTGGGTGTTGATCACGAGGTCCACGTCCTCAGGGCCAAGCCCCAGTTCCTTGAGCGCCAAAAGGAGCTTTCCCGCCTCCTCGATGCGGTAGATCGTCTTGTGCTTTTCCCCGGGCTTCGTGTCCACCCCGGTCTCGACCAAGACCCAACGCTCCCCGGCATGGACGAGCATTGGGCGGATCACCAGGGGAATGCGGTTTTGCTCGTCGAAGGCGGTCCTCTTCGACCAAAGCGCCTTGGGGACGATGCCGAACATCGCCCCCCCATCGAGCCAGAACCGCCCGTCCTCGATAAGGTAAACCTCAAAGCGGCCGATTGTTAGACGCACCATGCCTAAAGCCTAGCCCCCTCGCGCACCGCGAGGAGCACGGGAAGGGGGTCCTCTCCTTCCTCGAGGGCTCGGATCAACGCCGAACCCACCACCACCCCGTCGGCCCCGGCGCGCACCGCCTGGGCCGCGGTCGCCCGTCCCGAAACGCCAAACCCCACCGCCACCGGAAGCGTCGTCTTCGCCTTGATCCGGGCAATAAGGTCCCCGAGCTCCTCGGGCAGGCGGTCGCGGGCTCCGGTGACCCCGGTGACGCTCACGGTGTAGACGAAGCCGGTGATGTAACGGAGCACGGTCGCAATGCGGCGGTCGGTGGAGGTGGGGGCGAGGAGAAAGACGGTAGCGAGCCCCGCCGCCCTCGCCGCCTCCGCCACCTCGGGATCTTCGTCGGGAGGCAGGTCGGGCAGGATCACCCCCCGGACGCCGGCGGCGGCGAAGTCCCGAAAGAACCGCTTCGACCCGTAGGCGAGCACCGGGTTGAGGTAGGTCATGAGCAAAAGGGGCACCCGGGTCCGCCCCGCAAGGGCCTCAACCAAGCGCAACACCTCCCGTGTGCGCACCCCTTGGGAAAGCGCCCGCTCGCTTGCCCGCTGTATCACCGGCCCGTCCCCCAAGGGATCGGAAAAGGGCAGGCCCACCTCAAAAAGGTCGGCCGCCTCGGCAAGCCGCTCGGCGTGGGTAAGAAAGCCCTCGGGCGAGGGAAAGCCCGCGGTGAGGTAGGGGATCACCGCCCGGCGCCCCTCAGCCCGGGCCCGCTGGAACGCCTCAACCACCGCGTTCATGCCCTTGCCTCCAAAATCCGCTTGACCTCGGCCACGTCCTTGTCGCCCCGCCCGGAGATGTTGATCACCACCACCGCGTCCCTCGGCATCGTGGGCACCACCTTGGCGGCGTAGGCCACCGCATGGGCCGACTCCAGGGCCGGGATGATGCCCTCGGTTTCGGCGAGGAGGCGGAAGCCCCAAAGGGCCTCCTCGTCGGTGACGGCGGCGTACTCGGCGAGGCCCTCGTCGGCGAGGTAGCTGTGCTCGGGACCGACGCCGGGATAGTCGAGCCCGGCGGAAACCGAGTGGGCGGGGGCGATCTGGCCGTCCTCGTCCTGGAGAAGGTACATGTAGCTCCCGTGCAGCACGCCCCGCTTGCCGGCGGCGATGCTGGCAGCGTGGCGCCCGGTCTTGAGCCCCTCCCCTGCGGCCTCGACTCCGATGAGCCGGGGCCGGGGCTCGCTGTAGGCGAAGGGCGCAAAGGCCCCGATCGCGTTCGAGCCCCCGCCCACGCAGGCGATGACGGCGTCGGGAACCTCCCGGTCCTCCTTTTCGAGCAGCTGGGCCCGGATCTCCTGGCCGATCACGCTTTGAAAGTCCCGAACCATTCGGGGGTAAGGGTGGGGGCCCACCACCGAACCCAGGATGTAGAAGGTCGTGCGCACGTTCGTCACCCAGTCGCGGATGGCCTCGTTGGTCGCGTCCTTGAGGGTCCGCGTGCCGGAGGCGACCGGCACCACCTTGGCGCCCAACAGCTCCATGCGGAAGACGTTCAGCGCCTGGCGCCGCACGTCCTCCTCGCCCATGTAGATCACCGCCTCAAGCCCAAACATCGCCGCCACCGTGGCCACGCTTACCCCGTGCTGACCGGCACCGGTCTCGGCGATGACCCTCTTCTTCCCCATCCGTCGGGCGAGCAGGGCCTGGCCCAGGGTGTTGTTGATCTTGTGGGCGCCAGTGTGGGCAAGGTCCTCGCGCTTTAGGTAGACCTTGGCCCCGCCGAGTTCCTCGGTGAGCCGCTTGGCGTAGTAAAGCGGCGTGGGCCGGCCGGCGTAGTCCCTGAGGTAGGCGCGGTAGGTGGCGAGGAACTCGGGGTCGCGCCGGGCCGCTTCGTAGGCGGCGGTGAGTTCCTCGAGCGCCGGAATCAAGGTCTCGGGTACGTAGCGCCCGCCGTAGGGGCCGAAACGGCCCCGCGCGTCGGGCACCGGCAAGTCGAGAAAACGAAATCCTTCCACAAGCGTCCTCCCTTGCTTCCTTTCATTGGGATGCCGCACCGAGGAAGCCCATGGCTTAGCCGTGGTGGAATGCCCACTTGTAGCTTCTCGGCGTGCGCCCGCGGGAGCAAGCTTGCACGCACCGAGCCTACCGAAAGCCCCCAAAGGGCGCAATCCCTTATCCTCGGAACGTGGCCACCCTTTTGCTGGCCCTTGTGTTCGGCTTCGCCCTGCCTACGGAGGGCAAGGCCGGGGGCGTACTCTACTGCCCGGACGGGATCTACCTCTTGAGCGAAGCCCCTCTTGGCCTCAAGGCCTTTCGTAAAGGCAAGCTCCTCCGCCTCGCCCTCCCCTACCGCCGAGCAGAATGGCGGCTTTCGGTGCGCTATGTCTTTCAAAAGGGCCACATGGTCCGCGAAACGCTTAAGACCCCACGCCCCTTTCCCCGCACCCAGATCGCCCTGATCGAGATCTGCCTCGATGGGCGCTGTCGGGAAAAACCCAAGGCCGCCTGGCAGACCCACTGGGACCCGAAAAGCCGCACGCTTTGGATCAACCTTACCCACCTAGGACCGCTCAAAAAAGCCGCGGTGCGCCTGACCTTCGGCGATGGGGAATGCGGCGGTTACCTCTATTACGAAAACACGGGCCTTCCCTGGTAAAAACGGGGGCGCCTCGCCCCCATCCTGGTGGAGCCGGGGGGATTCGAACCCCCGACCTCCCGCTTGCAAGGCGGGTGCTCTCCCTCTGAGCTACGGCCCCACGCCAGGGGCATTGTACGTGGAACGCGCCCTTTCTGCCAGAGCCGCAGATGCTATAATCCCCCCTCGGTGCGCCAGTAGGCCCCGGGGGCAGGGGGGTGTCCCCCGGACGCGGCCGAAAGCGCCCAGGCGAACGCCTACCTCAACGCCCCCCGGAAGAGGGAGAAGATGGCCTGCAATATCACCATCAAGGAACTCTTGGAGGCAGGGGTCCACTTTGGTCACGAGACCAAGCGGTGGAACCCCAAGATGAAGCGGTACATCTACGCCGAGCGCGGCGGCATCTTCATCATCGACCTGCAGAAGACCCTGCCGCTCATGCAACAGGCCTGCGACTTTGCCGCCGACCTCGCCGCCCGGGGCGGGGTGATCCTCTACGTCGGCACCAAGAAGCAAGCGCAGGAGATCATCCAGATCGAGGCCGACCGTGCGGGGATGCCCTACGTCAACCAGCGCTGGCTGGGCGGGATGCTCACTAACTTTAGGACGATCGCCTCGCGGGTCAAGCGCCTGGAAGAGCTCGAGGCCCTCTTTGCCTCCGAGGAGATCCACGACCGGCCGAAAAAGGAGCAGGTGCGCTTGAAGCGGGAACTTGAACGCCTTCAGAAGTACCTGGGCGGCTTCCGGAAGCTCAAGCGCCTGCCCGACGCGCTCTACGTCGTGGATCCGGTCAAAGAGGAGATTGCCGTCCGGGAGGCCAACAAGCTCGGCATCCCGGTGATCGCCTATGCCGATACCGACGCTGACCCCGACATGATCGACTACATCATCCCCGGCAACGACGACGCCATCCGCTCCATCCAACTGGTCACCGGCCGCTTCACCGACGCGATCGTCGAGGCCAAGGGCGGCGGCGAAACCCCGAGCGAGGAAGGCGAAGAGGAAGCAAAGGGAGAGGAGGAAGCATGAGCCAGATCGAACTCATCAAGAAGCTCCGCGCCGCTACCGGCGCCGGCATGATGGACGTGAAAAAGGCGCTCGAGGACGCGGGCTGGGACGAGGAGAAAGCGATCCAGCTCCTCCGGGAGCGGGGCGCCGTCAAGGCTGCCAAGAAAGCGGGCCGCGAGGCTCGGGAAGGCGTGATCACCTCCTACATCCACCACAACCAGCGCCTCGGGGTGCTCCTTGAGATCAACTGCGAAACCGATTTCGTCGCCCGCAACGAGGAGTTCCAAAAGCTCGCCAAGGACATCGCCATGCACATCGCCATGACGGCGCCCAAATACGTCAGCAAGGAGGAGATCCCCGAGGAAGAGCTGGCGCGCGAGCGCGAAATCTACAAGAAGGCGGCGATCGCCGAGGGCAAGCCCGAGCCCATCGCCGAGAAGATCGCCGAGGGCCGGCTGAAAAAGTACATCCAAGAGGTCGTGCTGTTGGAACAACCCTTCGTCAAGGACGACAAAATCACCGTGGGCGAACTCATCCAACAGGCGATCGCCAAGATCGGCGAAAACATCGTGGTGCGAAGGTTCTGCCGCTTCGAACTCGGCAGCGAGTGAGGAAGGGGCCCCGATTGGGGCCCCTTCCTTTAGAAGGGGGCGGACGTGGCCTACAAAAGGGTACTGCTCAAACTTTCGGGGGAGTTCCTTGCCCAAAACGGGTTCGGCATTGACCCTGCGGCAAGCCGAAGGCTTGCCAAGGAGATCGCGCGGGCCAAAGCCGAAACGGGGACGGAACTTGCGCTCGTGGTCGGCGCGGGCAACCTTTGGCGTGGCGCCCGGCAAGGCGCAGGGATGGACCGCGCCACCGCCGACTACATCGGCATGCTGGCCACGATCATGAACGCCCTTGCCCTGCAAGACGCGCTCGAGGCCGAGGGGCTGGAGACCCGGGTCCAGTCCGCCCTCGCCATTACCGAAGTGGCCGAGCCCTACATTCGGCGTCGGGCGCTTAGGCACCTGGAGAAGGGGCGGGTGGTGATCTTCGGCGGAGGTACCGGGAACCCCTTCTTCTCCACCGACACCGCTGCCGCCCTCCGGGGCCTCGAAATCGGCGCCGACGCGGTCCTCATGGCCAAGAACAAGGTGGATGGGGTCTACGACAAGGACCCGAGGAAACACCCTGACGCCCAGCGCTTCGACCGCCTCAGCTACATGGAGGTGCTCTCGAGGGGGCTTGGGGTCATGGACCCCACCGCGGTGACCCTTTGCATGGAGGTAAGCCTCCCCATCGTCGTCTTCGACATCTTCCGCCCCGGCGCGTTGGTGCGCGTTCTGCGCGGGGAACGCGTTGGTACACTAATCCATAGCTGAAAGGGGGTCTGCCGAAAGTGCTAAAGGAGATTTACAAAGAGGCCAAGGACCACATGGAAAAGGCGGTGGCCATCCTGCACGAGCACCTGGCCGGCCTCCGCACGGGGCGCGCAAACCCCGAGCTCATCGCCCACCTCAAGGTGGACTATTACGGAAGCGAGATGCCGCTGAATCAGCTCGCCTCCATCACCGCCCCCGACGCCCGAACGCTGGTGGTCCAAGCCTGGGACCGAAACGCCCTGCCGGTGATTGAAAAAGCCATCCGCGAGGCCGACCTTGGCCTGAACCCCAGCACCAAAGGCGACGCCATCTACATCAACATCCCCCCGCTCACCGAGGAACGCCGCAAGGCGCTGGTCAAGACCGCCCACCAGATGGCCGAAGAGGCCCGGATCGCGATCCGCAACGTGCGCCGCAACGCTTTAGAAAAACTCCGCAAGTACGCCAAGGAGACCCACATGCCCGAGGACGAAGAGCGCCGGGCCGAGGGCGAGATCCAAAAACTCACCGACACCTACGTCGAGAAGGTCAACGAACTGCTCGCGAAGAAAGAGTCGGAGATCCTCGGCGACTGAGATGGCCGACCCCCGCCACGTGGCCATCATCATGGACGGCAACGGCCGCTGGGCTAGGGCCCGGGGGTTGCCGCGGGCGGCGGGGCACCTCGCCGGCCGAGAGGCGATCCGCCGCACGGTGCGGGCGGCGGTGAAGGAGGGGGTCCCCTGGCTGACCCTTTATGCCTTTTCCACGGAGAACTGGCGCCGTCCCAAGGAGGAAGTGGAGCTTTTGTTCAAGCTCTTCGAAGAGGTCCTCTGGGAGGAGACCCCAAAGCTCGTAAAGGAAGGGGTCCGCATCCACGTCATCGGCGAGCGTACCGGACTGCCCGAGCGCTTAAAGGCGGCAATCGAGTACGCCGAAGCCGCCTCCAAGGAAGGGCGCCGGCTCCACCTGGTGGCGGCGCTGAACTACGGAGGCCGGCGGGAGATCCTTCGCGCGGTGGAATGGCTTTTGGCCTCGGGGCTGCCGGTGACGGAGGAGAACCTGCGGCGGGGGTTTTATCTCCCCGAGATGCCCGACCCCGACCTGATCATTCGCACGAGCGGCGAACTTCGGGTTTCAAACTTCCTGCTTTGGCAAGCGGCCTACGCCGAGCTTTGGGTAACGGAGAAGTACTGGCCCGACTTTAGCGAGGAGGACTTTGCCGAAGCCATCCGCGCCTACCGAACCCGGGAACGGCGCTTTGGGGGAATCCCTCAGCGCCAGGGTTAAGACCGCCCTTTTAGGGCTCGTCTTCATCGCGATCGTCATCGCGGTGGGCTGGCCCTTGCTGGTGCCTTTTCTCGCGGCCCTCGTCTGGATCGCCGCGGGGGAGTTATACGAGATGTTCTCAAGGAGGGGGATCGAGCTCAACCTCTGGGCCCTCAGGCTTGGGGGCGTGCTCTTTCTCCTTGCCTCGTTGCCCCAGCTCGAAAACGTCGGCCACTACACCGGCGTGCCCTGGCGGGAGATCACTTTGGGCCTTGTGCTCTTTTACCTCCTCATCCACGAGCTTTTCACCGGGCGAAACGTGGAGCGGGCGGTCTACACCGCCTTCGGGTTCCTTTACCTCCCCTGGACGCTCGGCTACGCCCTCCTCCTCCGCTACGCCCCCGATGGAAACGTCGGCGCCTGGACGCTCACCCTCCCGGTGCTCGCCACCTTTGCCACCGATATTGGTGCCTTCTTCGTGGGCACCCGGTGGGGCCGGCACCGGATCGCCCCCAAGATCAGCCCAGCGAAGACCCTCGAGGGCACGATCGGAGGCGTCCTCGCCTCGTTCGTCTCCCTCTTCTTTTACACCGCGTTGGTGCACGGCGTCTTCCCCTTCGGCTGGGTGGAGCTTCTTCTCGTGAGCTTTCTGATCTCGCTCGCCGCCCAGCTTGGGGACCTGACCGAATCCATGCTGAAGCGCTTTGCCGGCGTCAAGGACTCGGGGAACCTGTTGCCCGGCCACGGAGGCGTGCTCGATCGGCTGGATAGCCTGATCTTCTCGCTTCCCGTCACCTACTACCTTTGGGAGCTCTTCGGAAAATGAGGCTCGTCGTCCTCGGATCCACCGGCTCGATCGGAACTCAAACCCTCGAGGTCGCCCGCTGGCGGGGCTTCCGGGTGGTGGGGCTCGCCGCCGGCAGGAACGCAAGTAAGCTTGCCCAGCAGATCGAGGCCTTTCGACCCGAGCTCGTCTACGCCCACCCCGAGGCGCGGGCGAAACTGGCGGACGCCTTTCCGTACGTGCGCTGGGCGGAGCACCCGGAGGAGGTGGCCGCCCACCCCGCCGAGGCCGCGGTAGCGGCCATCCCGGGAATCGCCGGGCTTGGCCCCACCCGCGCGGCGGTGGAAAGCGGCAAGCGGGTGGCCCTCGCCAATAAGGAGGCGATGGTCGCGGCTGGACCCCTGATCTGGGAACTCGCCGAACGGCACGGCGCCGAGCTTTTGCCGGTGGACTCCGAACACTCGGCGCTCTTCCAGGCCATGCTCCACGAACCCAGGGAGGCCATCGCCGAGCTCATCCTCACCGCTTCCGGAGGCCCCTTCCTTCACGAACCCGAGGACCTCTCCCAAGTGACCCCGGAGATGGCCCTCCGCCACCCCCGCTGGAAGATGGGGAAAAAGGTAACGGTGGACTCGGCGACGCTTTTTAACAAGGGCCTTGAGGTTCTTGAGGCCAAGGAGTTCTTCAAGCTGCCCCTGGAGAAGATCCGGGTCCTGGTCCACCCCGAGGCCTACATCCACGGGCTGGTCCGCTTCGCCGACGGCAGCCTCAAGGCCCAGCTCGGCCCCGCCGATATGCGGCTTTTCATCCAGTACGCCCTCACCTACCCCAAACGGCCCGAAACCCCCCTCGTGGGCGCGCCCATCCCTGAAGCCCTTCACCTCTTCCCGCCCGACACCCGGCGGTTTCCCGCCCTCGAGGTCGCCTTTGAGGCCGGCCGCAAGGGACCGCTCGCCCAGGTGGCTGCGAACGCCGCCGACGAGGTGGCGGTGGAAGCCTTCCTTTCGGGTAGGATTTCCTTCACCAAGATCCCCGAGCTCCTCGCTCGGGTGGTCGCCGAGGCCCCAAGCGGGCCGCTTGACTGGGAGCGCATCCACGCCACCGACGCCTGGGCGCGCGAACGCGCGAAGGAGCTTCTATGAGCCTCTTCTGGTTCGTCGTCATCATCGGGGTCTCGATCTTCGTGCACGAGCTTGGGCATTACCTCGCAGCCCGGCTCCAAGGGGTGCGGGTCCCGGTCTTTTCGGTAGGGTTTGGCCCGCCCCTTTTCCGATTCCACGCCGCGGGCACCGAGTGGCGGATCGCCCTCATCCCCCTAGGGGGCTTTGCCCTGGTGGAGGGCATGGCCGAGGAACCGGGCAGCCCGCCCAAGGGCTACGCCCTTCTTCCCTTTTGGGGAAAGGTCCTCGTGCTCCTCGGCGGGGTGGCGATGAACCTGCTCCTCGCCTGGGCGTTGCTTGCCTACGTTTTCCAAACCCAGGGCCTCCCCCGGCCGGTGGTCACCGAGGCCCAGATCCTCGAGGTGCTTCCCGGGAGCCTCGCCGAACGGGCCGGGCTTAAGCCCGGCGACGTGGTGGTGGCGATCGACGAAAAGCCCCTCCGGCACTACACCGACCTCGGCCGGATCAAGGAACGCCCCGGATCCCACCGCCTCACCGTGCGCCGGCAGGGGCAAACCCTTACGATCGCGCTCGTTTGGGACCCCAAGGAGGAACGCATCGGGGTCCGCTACGGTCCCCGAATCGAACTGGTGCGGCTCCCCTTTTGGCAGGGCTTCCTAGAGGCAGCAGCCTTTTCCCTGCGGCTATTGCCGTTCATGGCTAAAAGCTTCGTGCTGGGCATCTTGGGCGTGCTCGCCGGCCACCCCCCCGAGGGCCTTGTGGGCCCAGTGGGCATCGTAACCCTCGCCGGCCAAGCCGCCCGAGAGGGGCTTGTGGCGCTCGCCGAGCTCGCGGCGACGATCAACCTCTCG
>JALUED010000109.1 GCA_027053145.1 Thermaceae bacterium
CCCCTCCCCCCGCCCGAGCCCCCAAGCCGCGTCCACGGCGGCCGCTTCGCCGAGCGGATGGCGATCCTCAAAGGGCTCGCCGAAAAGGGCCCCCTCCTCGTCCTTTTTCCGGAAGCCGCCCTGCTCGAGCGGGCCCGGCCCTACCTTCCCGAGGCCCTGCCCTTTTACGGCGAGGTGCCTGCGGTGCTCCGCCGCCGGTTCTGGCGGGAACGGGGTAAAACCGTGCTCGGCACCCACCAGGCCCTCTTCTTCCCGGGCCGGTTTACCCGCGTGGCGATCGTGGAGGAGGGCTCCGACGCCCACAAGCTCCGCGCCGGCACCCACGCCTTCCTCCCCGCCCTTGCCGAAGCTTTGGGCATGGAACCGCTCTACTTGGGCGCCGCCCCCAGCACCCACGCCCTCTTCTTCGCGGGAAAAAAGCGGGGAAGCCCGATCCTCCTAAAACCCCCTCCGGTCCGGGGGCTCGCCACGAAGAAGGGCCGGGGACGCCGGATCCTCGCGGGCCGGACCCGAGCGCTCATCGCCCAGGCGCTCAACCGGGGCCGGCAGGTGCTGGTGCTCGCCGCCCGGAAGGGCTACGCCTCCCGGCTCCACTGCACAAGCTGCGGCTACGAACCCGCCTGCCCGAACTGCGCCCTGCCGCTCCGCTACTACAAGGAGGGGCGGGGCGGCCGGCTCGTCTGCCACCAGTGCGGCCACACCGAACCCGCCCCCGCGGTCTGCCCGAACTGCGGAAGCGAGCTGATCGAGGCCCGGGGCCCCGGCCTCGACTGGATCGCCGAGCGGCTCCGCAAAGATTACCCAAGCGTTCCCGTCGGCCGCCTGAGCGGCGAGGTCGAGGACCTCCCCGAAACCCTCCGCGAGGGGCGGCCCGGCATCCTCGTCGCCACCACCCGGGTGCTCCGCAAAAACCCCTTAAAAAACCTCGCCCTCATCGCCCTCCCCTGGGTTGAAGGGTTCCTGCCGGAGGCCGACTTCGGCGCCCCCGAACGCCTCTTCGCGCTGCTTTGGCAACTTAGGGACCTAGTACCGGGGAAAAACCCCTTTTTCGTGCTCGAGGCCTACAACCCCGACCACCCCGCCCTCACCGCGTTTTTAAAGGGCGACCTTTCCGCCTTCCCCGAGGCCGAACTGGCCCTCCGGAAGGCCCTCGGCTACCCGCCCTTTTCCCGGATGGTGAAGCTTGAGGTCAGCCACCCCAAGGCCGAGCTCGCCCGCGAGGCCGCGGGCCGGCTCGCCGAGACCCTAGGCCAAAGGGCCGAGGAAGGCGAGCTTTTGGGCCCCGCCCCCGCCCCCATCCCGCGCGTCAAGGGACGCCACATCTGGCACCTGATCCTAAAGAGCCCAGACCCAAGAAGGCTTGAGGCCCTTTTGCAAAACCTTCCTCCCGTCCGCCCTGCCCGGCTCAAGCTCGACCCCGACCCGGTGGGGTTTACCGGCCTGTTGGAATAGGCCTACCATCGGCCCGTGGACGCGTTCCTTCTGGGCCTTTCCCTCGGCCTTGCCGCCGGGCTGAGCCCGGGGCCGCTTTTGTTCCTGGTCCTGCGGGAGGCCGCCCGCCGGGGCCCGGCCGCCGGCGCCCTCGCCGCCCTCGCCCCCCTGGTCACCGACGCCCCGGTGGTGGCCGCCGCCTGGCTTGCCGCCGGCCGGCTGCCCGAGGAAGCGCTCCGGCTCGTGGGGCTCTTCGGCGGGCTTTGGCTCCTCTACTCGGGGCTAAAAGGACTTCTCCAAACAGCGAGCCCGCCCGCCGCCGCTCCCGCCGCAAGCCTTAAGGCCGGGGTGCTTGCAAACCTCGCAAACCCCCACATGTACCTCTTTTGGTTCGCCGTGGGCACGCCGATCCTGGCAAGCCTCGGGGGCCGGGCCGCTTTCTTCCTCCTGGGCTTTTACCTTACCCTGGTGGGGAGCAAGGTCCTCGCCGCCCTCTTCGCCGGCCGGATGCCCGCCCTCGGCCGGGCCGCCGAGCTTTTCCTCGCCCTCGCCGGGGCCTGGCTCATCCTTCGCTCGCTTGCGCCTTGAGCTGGTCCCAGGGGAAGTCGTCCAGGGGATAGAAGCGGTCGGCCTGCTGGGCGAGCCGGTAGGAGGAAAGGGCTTGAAAGGTGGTGTTCTCGATCTGGATGCCCATGTCCTGGATCACCCGCACCACCTCGGCGAAGTCGCCGTCGCCGGAAACCAAAACCCCAACGTCGTAAGCGCGGGCGTAGGCAAGGCGGAGCATATCCACCGCGATCTGGATGTCCACGCCCTTTTCCACAAACCCCTCGCCCCGCCGCTCCAAGCGGCCGAGCCGCACCGAAACGTAGGGGACGCGGCGAAGGTAGTTGAGGAAGCTCTGGTGGGCCTTGGCCGCGGGATCCTCGGGGGGCAGGGGAGCGTTGTAGTAGTAGGCCCGAAGCAACCTGCGCCCCGCCACCAAAAGCTCGATAAACCGCACGAAATCGAGCCGGTAGTCGGGCGCCACCTCGCTTACGAGGCCCTTATACAGGTTGCTTCCGTCAATAAAAATCGCGACCCTTTCCATACCCCAGCCCGCCGGGCCCGCACGCTCAGCGTACGCCCCCAAAGGGGGCTATGCAAGTCGGTTTTCTGCGACCGCCCCGGCTAACGCCGCGCTTCCACCGCGTAGGGGGCGAGCACGGTGCCAGGGTAGTAGTAACCGAGGATCGCGCGCCAACCGTAGCCCCGCTCAGCGAGCCCCTTCGCCCCCCACTGGGAAAGC
>JALUED010000110.1 GCA_027053145.1 Thermaceae bacterium
GAATCCGGAGGCTATCGAGGACCGGGAGGTCCCAAAGGAGCTGGGCCTTGTTCCCCATCACCAGGGTGATCCGCTTCAGGAAGGCGGGCCTTCGCTCCTGGGGGCGAAAGCCCAGCACCTCGGCCCGGCCGGCGGTGGGGTAGAGAAGGCCGGTGAGCATCTTCAAGGTGGTGGTCTTCCCCGCCCCGTTTGGGCCCAAAAAGCCCACGATCTCGCCGGGCCGGATCGCGAAACTCACCCCCTGCACCGCCTCGATCCGTCGGTAGCGGCGGCGCACAAGGTGGCGCAGGGTCCCGAGGAGGCCGGGATCCTTCTCCGCCACCCAGAAGGTCTTGCTCAGGTTTTCGGCCACGATCGCGTAGTCCATGGGTTCCCCCTAGCTCGAAGCCGAGGTGTAGAACCGAAGCCCGAGGGCAAAACCAAGGCGCGCGAGGAGCCAAAGGCCAAGGACGGCGAGGGAGAGCCCGAGCAAGGCCCCCACCCCCCGCGCCCCCAAAAAGAGCTCGACCGGCAGGTTTAGGGCGAGGTAGACGGGCACGACGAAGGTAAGGAGCGCCCGCACCAAGGGAGCGTAGGCCCGCACGGGGTACTGCCCGGCCCCGAAGAGGCCGGAGACCAGGTTGACGAGGTTATGGACGTGGACCGAAAAGAAGCCTACGAGGGCAAGGAGGAAGGCAAAGAGGTAAGCAAGCACCATGCCGAGCCCGAGCGCAAGCGCCCCGACGAGGACCTCCCCCGGTCCCGCCCCGAGGCGGAAAAGCCCTACGCCGAGCAAGGCCGCTCCGGCCCAAAGGTCGGTCACCCCCCAGAGCGAGGCGGTCTCGGTCAGGAGCAAAAAGACCGGGTCCCTAGGCCTTAGGAGCACGAACTCAAGCGTCCCCTCAAGCAGCCGGCGGGAGAAGGCCACCAGGTTGGGCCCCACGACGCTCACGAAAAAGCCGCTCATCAGGGTGGCCGCCCCCACGTAGACGAGGGCGCGGTCGGGATCGAGGTCAAACACCCCGATCCGCGCCAGGGAAAGGATCGCCACCACCCGACCGGCGCTTTCGACCAGGGTGGTAAGGAAGGCGGCCAGGAAGTCTAGGCGGTATTCGGTCCAGGAGGCCACCGCGGCCTCGAGCGAACGGAAGAGGATACGAAGGTATCCCCGCATCCTAAGCCCCCAACGCGCCGTAGCGGACGAGCCCCCGCCGCCAGACAAAGGCGGCGAGGAGGCCAACCCAAAGGGTCCAAAGGGCGAGCACCCCGTAGCCGGTCCCCGCTTCCCAGCCCGCCGCCCAGGCCGCCGGATGGAAGGCCAGGTAGGGGAGCGGGGTCCACTTGAGCACCCCAAAGAGTCCAGGGGGCAAAACGTCCAGGGGCAGGGCGACGCCGCCGAAGAAGTAAAGGAGTCCGTAGTAGGCCTCGAGCACCCCCGTGCTTCGCTCCAGGAAGAAGGCGAGCGAGCCGATGAGCCAGGCAAGGGCAAAGTGAAAGGCAAACCCGAGGGCCAAGTAGAGGAGGTAGCCGGGGAGGCGAAGGAGCTCGAGCCCCGAGAAAAAGCCAGGGAAGAGAACGGGGAAAAGCAGGGCTACCGGGAGCGCGAGGACAAGCGAGACGAAAAGGAGCCCGAGCTGGCTTGCGAGGTAATCGAGCGCGGGCGGAAACGGCCGCAGCAAAAGCGGCGAAAGCCGCCCGGTGTGGATCTCGTAGGCGAGCTCGTAGGCGACCCAAAGGGGGTGGAAGAAACCGGCGAGCCAGGCGAAGAAGTAGTAGCGCGCGTAGTCGAGGTCGGGCCGGGGCCCGCCCTCGACCCAAAGCGCGAGGAACACGAGCGGCAGGCTCTGGGCCAGGACCCAGAACGCGAGCACGCCCCGGTAGGCAAAGTGCTGCCCGAGGTAAGCCTCGAGGTATGCTAGGAACTTTGCTACAAAGTTTCGAACCCTCCGAACCATCCGCGCACTCCCACACTTCTCCCCCCAAAGGACTGGGGGGACAAAAGCCCAAAAGGCCAAAAAGCCCGTCTACTTCCCGTCAGCGGATGGCCGGAAGGATCATGGCAGAGCGATTATAGCACAGGTCCAAGGACCCGGGCTGCGGGAAAACCCCTGCTACCCGCGCCTCGCCCGCCAGATCGGCTCCTCGACGCCGAGCCGGTGGTTGACGTAGCGGGCAAGGACGAAGAGCAGGTCGGAAAGGCGGTTTAGGTACTTAAGGGCGGCGGGGTTCACCCACTCGTGCTCGGCGAGGGCCACCGCCTCCCGCTCCGCCCGCCGCACCACGGTGCGGGCAAGGTGCAAAGCCGCGGCCGCCGGGTGACCGCCGGGAAGAACGAAGAGCTTGAGGGGTGGGAGCTCGGCCTCGAGGCGGTCGATCTCGGCCTCGAGCTCGGCCACGTCGTCCTCGCTAAGGCGCTCGACGTAGCGCTCAGCGGAGCTGTTCTTGAGCGTGGCGAGGTCGCTCCCGAGCTCAAAAAGCCCCCGCTGCAGGCGGTCAAGAAGGCCGTCAAGCTCAGCAAGCTCCCCGGGCAAAAGGCTCCGGGCAAGACCCAAGGCGCTGTTTGCCTCGTCCACGGTGCCGTAGGCGGCGACCCGGAGCGTGCTTTTCTTCACGCGCTCGCCGCCCACCAGGGCGGTGAGCCCCTCGTCCCCAGTTCGGGTGTAGATCGGCATGCCCCCATCCTAAATGGCCGCCCGCCCCATCCGGGGCGGGGCCAGGAGGGAGGGATTCATGGATCATCCGGGCGCGGCAAGCTAAAGCCTAGCGCCCCTGCGCGGGGACAGGTGTCCCGAGGGCGTCCACGCGTAGACTCTTTACATGCGGCCCACCTGGCTGGAAGTGGACCTCGGGAGGCTCGCCGAGAACTACCGCCTGCTCACAGCCCGCCTTTCCCCTCGAACCCAAGTGATCGGCGTGGTCAAGGCCAACGCCTACGGCCACGGTGCCGTGCCAGTCGCGAAAAAACTGCTCGACCTCGGCACCGCTCGCCTCGCGGTGGCCACCGCCGCCGAGGGGGCCGAGCTCCGGGCTGCGGGGATCAAGGCCCCGATCCACCTCCTTGGTAGCCTCCACCCGGACGAAGCCGAAGACGCCCTAAAGGCTGACCTCATCCCCACCCTCGCGACCTTTGAAGCCGCCCGGGCCCTGGCCCGACTGAGGCCCGGGGCCCGCGTCCACGTCAAGGTGGACACCGGGATGGGCCGGGTTGGCGTCCGCCCGGAAAGCCTTTCCGCCTTCCTCGCCGAGGTCGAGGGGATGGGACTTTTCGTCGAGGGGCTTTTCACCCACTTCGCCGTCGCCGACGAGGACGAAGCCTTCACCCGGGACCAGCTTGCGCGCTTCCTCGCCGCCGTCCAGGGCCTTAAAAAGCGCTACCTCCTCCACGCCGCGAACTCGGCGGCGATCCTCGTCGGCATCGGCACCGACCTCGACTTCGTCCGCCCCGGCATCGCCCTCTACGGCCTGCCCCCGGACCAGAGCTTGAAAAGCCCCTTGAAGCCGATCCTCGCCTGGAAGGCGCGTCCCACCCAGGTCAAGACCCTCTCCCCCGGCCATGGGGTTGGCTACGGCCTGACCTGGAGGGCGAAGGGCGGCGAGACCCTCGCCACCCTCCCCTTCGGCTACGCCGACGGCTTCCCTCGGGCGCTCTCGAACCGGGGCTTTTTGCGGCTAAAGGGGGAATACGTCCCGGTGGTCGGGCGGGTGAGCATGGATCAGACCACCGTCCTCGTGCCCGAGGATACGGGCCTAGAAGACGTCTTCGAGGTCGTCACCCCCGACCTCGACGAAAAGACCAGCCTCACCGGCCGCGCCCGGGCGCTGGGCACGATCAACTACGAGCTCGCGACGAGGCTCGCCCCGAGGCTGCCGCGGAGATACGTCTGACCACGGCGCTTCCTGCAGGTGTAAAATGTTGGTGCCATGACCAAGCGCCTCTCCGTGGCCCTGGATGATGAGCTTTTGAAAGAGGTCCAAAAGCTCACCGGGGCGCGCACCAAGAAGGAGGCGATCGAGACCGCCCTTCGGGCCTACGTGCAAAAAAAAGCGCGTCGAGCACCTGATCCGGCTCGCGGGCCCGGGGATCGTGGACTGGGACTTAAAGCCTACCGCGGGCAGGCAGGTCGCTAATCCCTAAGAAAGGGCTCAACCCATGGCACAGCCCAGGCTGCCAGCAAACCACCGAGCATGCCACTTATAGTGAATGGACTCGACAAAAAGCTCCAAACTGCGTCGGCGCCGTAGCGCACCCCAAAAAAGAGCAAAAACAAGCCCCAACCAAGGAGCCAAATGGAGACCGTGATAAAGCGCGCCTTCGTGGTATTTGCATCCCGCTTACCCATACCGCCGACTCCAAATCTTACCCATCCTTCGGCGATTCAAGCCCTAAAATCCGCGGCAACTCCGCTTCCAACGTTCGTCCCTCGAGCGCAAAGGTTTCCCGCATCTTGGCAGGATCCCCGGTGTTGCCCTCGAGCAACATATAGAGCTGGTCCGGCGTGATCGGTGCCCCGGGCAACCGGGAAAGGGCCGAGAAGAACCCGACCGGGAGTGAAAGCAGGGGCTTTTTCGAGCCGAGCGCGTCGCGCACGAGCAAAACGAGCTCCCGGTAGGCGTACTCCTTTGGCCCCACCAGGTCGTAGGCCTCAGCAAGCGTCTTTGGCTTTTCCAGGCTCTGGCTCATGGCCTCGGCCACGTCGCCAGCCCAGACGGGGCGGAAGGGGTAGTCGCCGGAACCGATGATGGGGATGAAGGGAAGCGGCATGAGAACGAGGCCCTTCAAGATCTTCCCGAAGAACTCGTCCCCCTCGCCGAAGACGAGGCTCGGGCGGAAGATCGTCCAGTCAAGGCCGCTTGCCCGCACGATCTCTTCACCCCGCGCCTTGGTCTCAAAGTAGCGGCTCTTCGTCCCCCGCCGGGCGCCGAGGGCGGAGACATGGAGCAGACGGCGGACGCCAAAACCCTGCATCGCCTCCACCACCCGCCGCACGCCCTCGACGTGCACGGCCTCGAAGCTCTGGTCGCGCTCACGGATGATCCCGGCGAGGTAGATGGCGGCGTCGGCCCCGGCAAGCGCCGCAAGCCCCTCCCCTTTCGCCGCATCGCCCTTCAGGTAGCGAACGCCCTCCAAGGGCCCCCGCCCGCGCCGCGAGAGCACGAGGAGCTCGTGTCCCCGGGCGACCAGCACGCGGGCCACGTGGGTGCCCAAAAACCCCGAGCCGCCGACCAGAACAAGGCGCATCCCGGTAAGTATGCTAAGGCTATGAACCGGGCGCGGGACTGGCTCCGCCAGGCCGAATATGACCTCGAGCTCGCCCGCCTGGCGCGGAAGGCCGGCCAGCACGAGTGGGCCTGCTTTGCCACCCAGCCAACGGCGGAGAAGGCCCTAAAAGGCCTCATCCTGGGCCTTGGCTCCACCGCTCAACCGCCGAAGACGCACAAGCTGGAAGATTTGCTCAAGAAAGTCAAATCCCAAGGGGTCTCCGTTCCCAGCGACGTTTCCCTAGCCGCCAAGGAAATAGAGGAGGCCCCTATGCGGCATGGCGCGCAGATAACCTACGGCAACACCACCACCTACGGAGCAGACAAGAGGCCCGCGTACGTCGCTACGAGATACCTCGACCCATCCTTCGGAGACAAGCCACCCTACGAACGTTTTCACGATGTGGATGCGGAAGAATCCATCAAGAACGCCGAGAAAACACTCGAATGGGCACAATCTCATCTGCCCACCGAAAGCTGAAGCCGCTCCTCCCTCCAAGGATCGGCCCTGGGGTGATAGCCCCTTTCCTCCCAGTAGCCAGGCTCGTAGCGGTCGAGGAGTTTTAGCCCCAAGAGCCACTTCACGCTCTTCCAGCCGTAGAGGTGGGGCACGACGAGGCGCAAGGGACCGCCGTAGGGCTCGGGGAGGGGTTTTCCATCCAGCCTGTAGGCGAGGATCACCCCGGGCTTCAAGGCCTCTGCAAGCGGCATCGCCGCCGAGTAGGCGCCGAAGGCGAAGGCAAGGAGCCACCTGGCCTCGGGCTTCACGCCGGCAAGCTCAAGCACCCGACGAAGGGGCACCCCCTCCCAAAGGACCCCCTCCCGCGTCCAGCCGGTGACGCAGTGAAAGTCGTGGCGAACTTGCTCGCCCCCAAGCGCAAGGAAGTCGGCAAGGGCAAACGCAAGCGGGCGCTCCACCCGACCCCGCACCCAGACCCGGTAGGCCTCGGGCGGTGGCAGTTTGGCCGGGGGCACGTAGGTGAAGACCGGAAACCTCTTTATGGACACCTGGCCTGGCGGCAACGGCATACGCCTACCCTAGCGCCAACCCACCAAGCGAAAGTGGCTTATGCAAGGGTGGTCGAGGGGCACAAAACCGTGGTGCTCGAGGAACCCCGCCGCGGCCTCGCTCTCGGCTCGGGCGGTGAGCCTGCGGAACCGCCCCCGGGCGTGGCGCAACAGCCTACCGAGCAGGCGGTGCCCATAACCCTGGCCGCGAAGCTCCGGGTGAACGTAGATCCCCACGATCCGCGCCGCGTGGAAAAGGCTTAAATCCGGGCAAGGCTCCCGCCGCACGCCGGCGGCGGCTAGCACCCGTTTGGCACGCGCAAGCGCCCACAGCCTAACCTCCTCCCGCTCGCCCTTGCCAGCGAGTTCCGCAAGAAGCCTCGCCACCACTCCAGTCCCCTCGCTCAGGTCGGCCCTTAGAAGCGCGGACCAGTCGAAATCCTCGCGGCGGCGTACGGGCAGGAGCAGGGGCCTTGGAGAGGAGGCGGGCAAGCTCACCGAAAGCGCACCGCGACCTCTTGGTTGCCGAAAAGCCCTTCGTAAACCACCCGGAGCTCGATTCCGGGTTTCGGCAATAGGGGCCTGCCGAGGCTTCCAAGGCTCACGAGGTCCCCGGGCTTTAGCCGCTTGCCGTCGGCCTTCAGGTCCTGAATAAGCCAGAGCACCGCGTTCAAGGGGTGGCCGAGGATCGCCTTGCCGGGCACGGCCATAAGCTCCTCGTCGCCCCGGTAGACGTGGACGGTCATCGCCGCCAGGTCACCGGCGGCGATCCGCTCGGTGGGAATCGCAGCCCCCATCACCCCGAGCCGGGCGCCGACGTTGATCGCGGTGATCACCGGGGCGGTGAGAGGATCCCCTTTTCGCACCAGGAGGTCCGGGAGCTCGATGAAGGGGATCACCGCATCCAGGTGCTCCCAGACCTCGGCGATGGTCCTCGCCTCGTTGATCCCGGCGTCCCTGACCCGCACCAAAAGGTCGGCCTCGGCAATCGGCCGGGCGCCGAAGCGGGCCGGGACCTCGGCCCCGCTCTTTAGAAGCATCTTCTCAAGGAGCTGGCCCCAAAGCGGGTGGTCAATGCCGAACTTCTTTTGCACCGGCTTGCTGGTGAGCCCTACCTTGTAACCCACCACCGGCCCAAGCGGCACGGCCAGCCGCTCGACGAAGGCGTCCTGGATCCGGTAGGCCTCCTTTAGCGAGGCCACCCTGGGCGCCACCGCCGGCACCTTGGCCATGAAGGCGACGTAGAGTGCGTCGGCGACCGCCCCTACCCCAGCAAGGGCAAGGCCGAGGAGCAAAACCACGAAAGCCGCAAACTTTCTCATAGCGCCTGCATCTTATCCCGCGCCGCGCCCCCGGTACCAGACCACCTCCACGCGCTCCAGCGTTACCAACCCTTCGGTAATCATCTCGTCAAGCACCGGCAGGAAAGCCTCGATTTTCCCGGCCTCGTCCACGATCTCGATCATCACCGGGAGGTCCTCGGAGAGGCGGAGGACCCGGGCGCTATGGATCCTCGAATGCCCTCCAAACCCCATGATGCCCCGGAAAACCGAAGCCCCGGCAAGTCCCGCCTCCCGGGCCTTTTGGACGATCGCCTCGTAAAGCGGCCGCCCCTTGTAACGGTCCGACTCGCCGACGAAGATCCGGAGCAGCTTGGCCTCGCCTTTTAAGCCCACCGCTATCGCCCCCCTAGCCAAACGCCCAAAAGCGCCGCGGCCACTCCTAAGGATAGAGAACCCAGCCCATAGGCCAGCGAGAGCACCACCGCTCCCTCGCGAAGCATCGCCAGCGTCTCGTAGCTAAGGGTCGAAAAGGTGGTAAAGGAACCGAGCACGCCGACGGCGAAAAAGGCCCGCACCTCAGGGGGCACGGCCGAGCGCAGCGCGGCCTCGTAAAAGTAGCCCAGGACAAAACTGCCCACCACGTTCACCGCCAGCGTACCCCAGGGGAAGAGGCTTCCAACCGCCCCCTGCACCGCGCCCGCGACGAGGTAACGAAGCAATGCCCCGATCGACCCCCCAAGCATGACCCAAAGGGCGTCCACCACCCCCTGAGCCTACCTCGGCCGATAAGCTTAGGGCGATGGCTCGCGACCGCGTTTCCTTTTTGGGGGAAGCCGCCCCCGCACTCTTCCAGACCTCGCTTTTTGGCTTTGACACCGTGGAGGCATTCGAACGCGCGCTCCAAGAGGGCGCGCCCTTTTACACCCGCGTGCATAACCCCACGGTGGCCGCTTTCGAGGCGGCGGTAGCGGAGCTTGAGAGCGCCGAGACCGCCCGCGCCTTCGCGAGCGGCATGGGCGCGATCGCGGCGGCGCTCTTCGCCTTCCTCCGCCCCGGCGACCGGGTGGTGGCAAACCGGCCCATCTACGCTGGAGCCCATAACCTGCTCACCGGGATCCTGAAAGACTTCGGCGTCGAAACCACCTTCGTGGCGACCCGGGACACCGAGGGCATCCTGAAGGCGATCCCGGGCGCTCGGCTCCTTTACCTCGAGTCCCCGGCCTCCTACACCTTCGAGGTCCTGGACCTAGAGCCCGTCGCCGAGGCCGCCCACGCCGAGGGGGCGCTCGTTTTGGTGGACGCCACCTACACCGCCGGCGTGCTGGCAAGGCCTCTCGAGGCGGGCGCCGACCTCGTGCTCCACTCGGCGAGCAAGTTCTTCTCCGGCCACTCCGACGTCGTCGCCGGGGTGGCGGCGGGCCGGGCCGAGCTCATCGAAGCCCTAAAAGAACCCCTGGTGCTGCTTGGAGCCAAGCTCGCCCCTTTCGAGGCCTGGCTGCTCCTTCGAGGGCTCCGCACCCTGGAACTCAGGCTTAAGCGGCACCGGGACACGGCGGCCCGGGCGGCCGCGTTTTTTAAAGAGCACCCGGCGGTCCAGCGGGTCTACTGGGTTGAGGACGACCCCCTTGCGAAGAAGTACCTGAGGCACGGGGCCAGCCTGGTTTCGATCGAGCTTGAAGACGCGAACGCCGCCCGCGCCTTCGCCGACGGACTCCAACACTTCAAGGTCGGCGTCTCTTGGGGCGGGCACGAATCCCTGGTGCTACCCCTCTTTGCTCAGCCCCGGGTGGCCCGGGCCTACGGTTTCCCCGGAGGGATGGTCCGGCTGCACTTTGGGCTTGAACCCGAAGAGATGCTCCTTGCCGACCTCGAGCAGGCGCTTTCCCAGATATCCTGACTTCTCCACTAGACATTACAGGGATTTAGCGCTAGACTCCGCCCTGAGGAGGGCGGAATGGCGAACCGACTCGAAATCCAGGACCTCTGGGTCTCCCACGAAGGCAAGACGATCCTGAAG
>JALUED010000111.1 GCA_027053145.1 Thermaceae bacterium
GCCACCGCCTCGGCCAAAAACGCGGCGACGGCCTCCGCATCAAGAAGCTCAACCCGCTCCTTTTTGGGATCGGTGTTGACCAGGACCGCCTCTGGAGGAAGTTCCAGGTTCAAAACCCCGATCGGGTTTTGCCCGGTGGGAAGGAGCTCCCTGTACGCGCGGAGGATCGCCCGATAAAGCGGCTCCGGCCACTCCACCGGCCGCCCGTTCACGGCGAGGAGGAGCCGGTCCCGCCGAGGGCGGGCGAGCTCGGGCTTGGAGAGGACCCCCGAAAGCCGGTAGGGGCCCGAGGCGGCCTCGAGGGGAAAAAGCCGGTCCGCCACAAGCCCGCCCCAGACCGCGCGGACCGCCGAGAGGAAATCCCCGCCGGGGTGGCGCAGGCGCACCTCGCCGTCGAGGCGAACGGTAAAGCGAACCCCCGGATGGTGGAGCAGGTAGCGGGCGGCCCGGGCCAAGGCCCGCCGCCCCTCGACCTCCGGGCCAAGGAGCGCCGCACGCCGGGCCGGCAGGCGGTGAAAGAGCCGGGTGAGCTCGGCCTCGGTTCCGGCCGGGGCGGCGTGCTCGAAGTACTCGATCCGATCCCCCTCGGCGATCACGGTGGCGCCGCCGAGCTGGTCCCGGGGGCGGCTTGTAAGCCGCAACCTTCCCGCCTGACGGAGGGCGAAAAGCCCCTCGCCCCGAAACCCGAGGGTCTCGATCCGATCTAGACGCGTAAGCTTCGAGGTGGCGTGGCGCTCAAGGGCTAGCGGAAGTTCATCCTTCGGGATGCCGGCGCCGTCGTCCCGCACCCGAATCGCCCGAAGCCCGCCTTCCTCGAGGGCCACCTCCACCTCTTGGGCCCCGGCGTCGAGGGCGTTTTCGAGGAGCTCTTTGACCACGTCCTCGGGTCGGGTAACGACCTCTCCGGCGGCAATCGCCCGCACAAGCTCTTCGGGAAGCTTCCGGATCATCCGCGCACGCCCTCAAGCGAAAGCAGCCGCTCCTTGAGCTCCCGGAGCAAAAGCAACGCCTCCAAGGGCGAAAGCCGGTTCAGGTCGAGCGCGGCGAGGCGCTCAAGCACCTCCCGCTCGGCCTCGCTCCCCCGGGCAGCAAGCCCCGCCAGGATCGCCTCCGCCCGAGCCACCACCTCGGGCGGGACCCCGGCAAGCCGGGCCACCTCCAGCCCGTAGGACTTGGACGAGGGCCCGGGGCGCACCTGGTGGTAGAAAACCAGCCCCCCTTCCTCCTCGCGGGCGGCGACGTGAAAGTTCGCCGCCCGCGGAAGGCGCTCGGCGAGCTGGGTGAGCTCGAAGTAGTGGGTGGCAAAAAGGGTGTAGGCACCGATCTCGGCGAGCCGCTCCAAGCTCGCCCAGGCGATAGCGAGGCCGTCGGCGCTCGAGGTCCCCCGCCCCACCTCGTCAAGGAGCACGAGGCTCTTCTCGGTAGCGCCGGAGAGGATGGCGGCGAGCTCCTCCATCTCCACCATGAAGGTGCTGCGCCCCCCGGCGATGTCGTCGGCGGCGCCGATGCGGGTGTAGATGCGATCGAAAAGGGGAAGCTCGGCGCGCCGCGCGGGCACAAAGCTCCCCACCTGGGCAAGCAGCGCGATCAGCGCGGTCTGCCTAAGGTAGGTGGACTTCCCGCTCATGTTGGGCCCGGTGAGGACCACGACCCGAAGGTCCTCGCCAAGCTTTAGGTCGTTGGCGACGAAGGGCCGGTTGCGCTCGACCACCGGATGGCGGCCCTCCTCGATCACCAACCGATCCTCCACGAAGCGCGGCCGGACGTAACCGGCCTCAGCGGCAAGCTCGGCGAAGGCGGCGTAGACGTCGAGCTCGGCAAGGAGGAGCCCGAGGTCCCGCACCGCTTCAAAGTGCCGGGCCACCTCCTCCCGGAGGCGCTGAAAGACGACGAGCTCCCGCTTCTTCGCCGCTTCCTCGGCGCGGAGGATCTCCCGTTCTTTCTCCTTCAAGTCGGGGCGGGTGTAGCGCTGGCGGTCCTTTAGGGTCTGGATCGGCCGCCAGTCGGCGGGCACCCGGTCGTAATAGGGACGGGTGACCTCGAGGTAGTAGCCAAAAACCGCGTTGTAGCCCACCTTGAGCGTGGGAATCCCGGTCTCCTCGCGAAGCCGGCCCTCAAGCCGCGCGATCCAATCCCGCGCCTCCTCCGCCTGGCGGCGAAGCCGGTCGAGCTCGGCGTCGTAGCCGTCTTGGATCAACCCGCCCTCGGTCAGCTTCGTCGGCGGGTCCTCGACGAGCGCCGCCCGGATGGCCTCCCGCACCTCGGCGAGCTCGGGCATCCGTTCAAGGAGCGCCCCAAACGCCGGCAGGCCCGCGAGGGCCGAGCGGATCTCGGGCACCCGCTCAAGGCTTCGGGCTAAGGCCACGAGATCCCTGGCGTGGGCCCGGCCCGAGGCGAGCCGAGAGGCCAGCCGCTCGAGGTCGTGCACGCGAAAGAGCGCGCGCCGAAGCGCCCCCCGCCGCTCGCCGTCGCGAAAGAGCGCTTCCACCGCATCCAGCCGGGCCTCCAGCAACGCGGCGTCCCGCAAGGGCCTTAGGAGCCACTCCCGGAGCATCCGCCGCCCCGGCGCGGTGCGGGTCCGGTTCAAAACGCCAAAGAGCGTCTTCTGCTCGTCGTCGCCGAGGGCGGGTTCGAAGACCTCGAGGGTCAAAAGCGCCCCCGCGTCCACCTGGAGCGAGGCCCCAGGGTCGTAGCGGAGGAAG
>JALUED010000112.1 GCA_027053145.1 Thermaceae bacterium
CTCTACTTCATCACCCGGCTGCCCGTGGAGATCCGCCCCAGCGACTTCGCCTGGGCCTCGGGGGTCGCCCTCCTCACCGTGGTGCTTGCCTCGTTCGCCCCGCTTTTCCGCGTGCTCAAAACCGAACCGGGCCGGGTGCTCCGTTAGGTTTTCCTTGCGCCCGCCCACCTGCCGCGCAAGAATGGCCTTGCCATGAAGGGACTGATCCTCGCCGCAGGCCACGGCACCCGCCTGCGGCCGCTCACCTACACCCGGCCCAAACCGGTGATCCGAGTCGCCGGCCGGCCGATCATCCGTTACGCGGTGGAAAACCTCCTTGAGGTGGGCATCGCCGAGATCGGCGTGGTGGTCTCCCCCAAAACCCAGGAGGAGATCGCAAACGCCCTAAAGGCCATCCCCGAAGCCCGCTTCACCTTCATCGTTCAGGAGCACCCCCAGGGGCTTGCCCACGCCGTGCGGGTGGCCCGCGATTGGCTCGGCGACGACCCCTTCCTCATGTACCTGGGCGACAACCTCTTCGAAAACGGCGTCAAAGCCCTGACCGAAGCCTTCCGCCGCGAGCATCCAAGCGCCGCCATTGCCCTGGTGGAGGTCGAGGACCCCCGCCAGTTCGGCGTAGCGGTGGTGGAAAACGGGCGGATCGTTCGCCTGGTGGAAAAGCCTAAGGAGCCTCCCTCGAATCTGGCGGTGGCGGGGGTCTACGCCTTCACCCCGGCGATCCACCCGATCATCGAACGGCTCAAGCCCAGCGCCCGCGGCGAGTACGAGATCACCGACGCGATCCAGGGGCTTATCGACGCGGGCGAGCGGGTGCTCGGGGTTCCGGTGGTGGGCTGGTGGAAGGACACCGGCCGCCCCGAGGACCTCCTCGAGGCCAACCGCCTGCTTTTGGAAAAGCTCAAACCCCGAAACGAGGGTACGGTGGAAGGGAGCAACTTCAAGGGCGCGGTGGTGGTGGAACCCGGAGCCCGCGTCAAGAACGCCCGCGTGATCGGACCCGCCCTGATCGCCGAGAATGCGGTGGTGGAGGACGCCTTCGTCGGCCCCTACACCGCGGTGGGGCCGAAGGCGGTGGTGCGGGACGCCGAGGTCGAATACAGCATCCTCGAGGCCGAAGCCCGCCTCGAGGGGGTCCGCATCCACGGCTCGCTCCTCGGGGTGGGGGCCGAGGTTAAAAAGTCCGAAGGCCGCCCCCGCACCCCAAAGCTCATCCTCGGCGACCTCTCCCGGGTCGAGGTTCCCGATTAGAGCTTTTTCAAAAACTTGAGGAGGGCGTCCATCTCCTCGTCGCGCATCGGCACCGCGGGCATCGTCCCGCGGCCGTTTCTTACGATCTCGGCTACCGCCTCGGGCACGTTCAAGATGGGATTCCCCGCAAGCTTCGGGCCAACGCCCCCCTCGCCCTTGGCCCCGTGGCAGGCGGCGCACTTCTCGGCGTAGACGAGCTCGCCGGGGTCTTTCGCGCGGAGCCGGGCTTCGGCCGACTGGATCAAGTTTAAAACCCGCTCGCGGGCCTCACCGCCCCGGTTCAGGTACTCCTTCCAGGCGGCGATGGCCCGCTCGTACTCGCCGAGCTGGAAGTAGGCGTTGCCCAGGTACAAAAGCCCCTCGGGGTCGGGGTCCACCCGGGTGACCACCGCGAGGATCTCGGCGGCCTCCTTGGGACGACCGGCGAAGAAAAGGATCATCCCGTAGCGGCGGTAGGCCTTCAGGTTTTTATGGTCGAGCTCGATGACCTTGGTGTAGCCCTCGGCGGCGCGCTCGAGGTCCCCGAGCTCGAAGGCGTAGTCGGCGTAGGCGAGCCAGGCTTCGGGGGTGTTCTCGCGCTCCGCCTTGGCGAGGAGCTCCTTGAGCTTCCTCGCCTTTTCCACCGCGAGCGCCTCGGTGACCGCGCCCCCGGGGAGCCTGGGAAGGGTGTAGCGCATCAGCGCGGCGGCGAGCACAAGCCCCCCCGCCACCACCAGCAAAAGCCCCCAGGCCGGAAGCCGCACCGCCGGCCGGGCGACGCGTTCGGCCTCCTGCGCCCTCGCCACCCCGAGCTCGCGCTCGATCCAGGCAATGCGCTTCAGGATGCGGACCCGCTCGGGGCCGCGCATCGCCTTGGCCTCGCGCTTTAGGGCCTCAAGCTCCAACCGAAGCTCCTCCGGACGGGGGTTTTCGGGAAAGGGACGAGGGGAGGCGCGGAGCGGGGCGAGCACCACCGCCACCGCCAGGAGAAAGAATAGGCCCACGGATAGGTAGACGAGGATCATTCCTCCTCCAAACGGCGCTCAAGCGCTCGGAGCTCTTCCTCCGAAAGGGCGAGCTCGGCCTCGCGCCGCCTCGCTTCGGCCAAGTAGCGCCAAAGCCCGAACCCAAAAACGAGGAGCCCGATCGCCGGCGCAAGCCAAAGCAACCAGTTGATCCCCCGCTTGGGCGGGGCGTAGAGGATCCACTCCCCGTAGCGCTCGACGAAGTACTGCTTGATCGCCTCCTCGCTTTTTCCCTCCTTTAGCATCTCGGCGATCTGCCGCCGCATCTCCTGGCTGACGCCGGCGTTGGACTCGGCAGCGCTCTCTCCCTGGCAGACCGGGCAACGGAGCTGGGAAGCGATGCGGAAGACCTCGGGGGAAAGGTCAGGAGGCGGCTCGCCGGTCGGGGTCTGAGCGAGCGCCAGAGCAAAAAGCAACACGAGCAGCCAAACCCACCTCACCTCAACACCTCCTGAATCCGCTTCCTCAGCTCGGAGGCCTCGATGGAACCGGCGTAACGGGAACGCACCCGCCCTTCGGCGTCAATGAAGAAGGTCTCGGGCACGCCGTACATCCCGTAGTCGATCCCCACCTTGCCCCGGGGATCGTAGCCTTGGGGAAAGGTCAGGCCAAAGCGCCGGATGAACTCAAGCGCCGCGGCCTCCTTATCCTGGGTGTTGATTCCGAAAAAGAGCACCCGGTCCTTGTACCCCCGCCACGCGGCCTCGAGCACCGGCGCCTCCTCGTAACAGGCGGGGTAGCACCAGCTAGCCCAAAAGTTCAGCACCACCGGCTTGCCCCGGTGCTCAGAGAGCCGGAACCGCTCGCCCCAATCGGCGCGGTAAGGGGGGAGGAGCGGGAGCTCGAAGTCGGGGGCGGGCTTGCCCACCAGCACCGACTTGAGCTTGCCCGGGTCCCGTTGCATGCCCCACCAAAAAAGCCCTCCGAGCGCGAGCACGATGGCGAAGTAAACCCACCTTCTCACGCCGCCACCTCCAACCCACGCCGCCTCGCCTGCGAAACCCCCGGAACCACGATGTAGAAGACCCCAAAGAGGATGATTCCCCCCGCAATCCAGAGCCAGAGCACCAGCGGCGTACGCACGAGCCGCAACGTTGCCCAGCGCCCCTCTTCGGTATCGAAGGCTTGAAGGATGAGGTAATCGTCGTTGTAGAGCCCGTAGTGCACGCTGGGGGCGGCGAGGGGGCTGTTCATCGTGGGGTAGTAGTGGAGCCGGGGGTACATCCGGCCCACCCCCTCGACCTCCACCTCGGCCACCACCGCGTAGCGGAAACCCTCGTCGCGGGCGTCAAGCCGCAAGAGGGAAAGCTCCACGCCGCCGAGCGTAGCCCGCTCGCCGATTTCCAAGGTCTTTTGCACATCCACCCGGTAGGCCTGGGAGAAAACGATCGCAAGCGCCGCCAACGCCACGCCGAAGTGGACAAGCTGGGCCCCTACCTGCTGGCGGCCCCGAGTCAGGTAGGCAAGGAGGGCAGATAGCGCGCCCTGCCCCTTCTTCCTCCAGGCGGCGATCCCGCGCCCGGCCTGGGCCAGAACGGCTACCGCGTTGTAGGCAAAGAGCCCCACCCCGATCGCCACCCCAAAGGTGGCCCCGAACAAGAGCGCAAGGGCGGTCGCAAGAGCGAGGGCGCTGAGCATCGCGCTAAAAGCGCGGGCCGCATAGCCGTCCACGCTCCCCCAAGGCAATACCGGCCCGGCTCCCATCAAGAGGAGGAGCGCCGTGCCAAGCGGGACAAAGACCGAATTGAAAAAGGGCGCGCCCACCGAAACCTTGTCCCCGGTCACCGCCTCGACGATGAGGGGAAAGAGGGTGCCCAGCACCACCACAAAGGCCATGGTGGCAAAGACCAGCGAACCCAAAAGCAAAAGCCCCTCGCGGGAGAGTAGGTTCAGCCCGCCCACGTCCCGCACCTCGGAGGCCACCCGGGAAAGCAGACCAAAGCCCACCAAAAGCACGAGCAGCAAAAACCCGAGGAAGACCGGGCCCACCGCGCCCTCGACGAAGGCGTGCACCGACTGGATCACCCCGGAGCGGGTGAGGAAGGTGCCGAAAACGGTGGCGGCGAAGGCCAGGGTGACGTAGGCAAAGTTCCAGGTCTTGAACATGCCTCGGCGGGCTTGAACCAGAGCGGTGTGGAGGTAGGCCGCAAGCAGGAGCCAAGGGATGAAGGAAGCGTTCTCCACCGGGTCCCAGGCCCAATAGCCGCCCCAACCAAGCACCTCGTAGCTCCACCACCCACCGGCGAAGATCGCCGCGGTCAAAAACCCAAAGGCGATGAGGGTCCACCACCGGGTTTCGGCCACCCACGATTGGTAGCGCCGGGCCAGCATGGCGGCCACTGCGTAAGCAAAGGGAACGCTAACCCCGACAAAGCCCAGGTACATCAGCACCGGGTGGACCGCCATCATCCAGTGGTTTTGGAGAAGGGGGTTCGGACCTGGGCCCTCGGTGGGCGGGTTCGGGACCGGCGTGAAGGGGTTCGCGACGAAGAGCATCACCCCGAAGAAGAAGAGCTGGATGGCGAAGAGGGTGCCAAGCACCGCCGGCGCCATCCAGTAGTCCCGAAGCTTTCGCGCGGCGAGCAGGGTGTAAAGGGCCTGGAAGGTAGCCCAGAGCAGGATCGAGCCCTCGAGCGCCGCCCAAAGCGTCGCGAACTTCACCCAGGTGGGGCTTTTCGTCGAATGGTTTTTCGCGGTGTAGACGATGGAGAAGTCGTCGGTTAGAAGCGCCCACTCAAGCGCAGAAAAGGCAAGCAACGCCGCCAGGAAGGAAAAGACCGCCGCGCGTTTGGCCGCATCCACGTAGCGGGCGTCCTTGGCCCACCAGGCAAGCGCCGCCAAGACAAAGCCGAGGGCGGTAAAGACAAAGCCCAAGACGAGGGCGATGTTGCCAAGAAGCCCAGGGGTCACTTCGCCTCCTTGATGAGCTTTTTAACCTCCTCGGGGGTGTAGCCCTCTTTAGGCGGCCGATAGGTCTCGGAGTGTTTGACGAGGAGGTTGTCGCCTAAAAAGGTCTTACCCTCAAAACGCCCCTCCACCACCACGCCCTGCCGCTCTTTAAAGAGCGCAGGCGGGGTGCCCTTGTGGAAGACCGGAACCTCGGCCACGCCGTCGGTGAGGACGAAGCGGAGCTCCAGCGTCTTCGGGTTGTAGTGAACCGTCCCCGCCTTGACGATGCCCCCAAGGCGAATCCGCTTGCCCCGGTACTTGGCCGGGTTCTCGTAGTATTCGCTCGGGGTGATGAAGTAAACGAGGCTCTTGCCGAGCCCTCCCCAAACCAGGTAGCCGATGGCCCCCGCAATCACGAGCAGCCCGACCCAGTACTTCGCCCTCATCCTTTCCTCCCAAGCCGCAAAAGCAGGTAGGCGGTGTAACCGACGAGGAAAGCGTAGGTCAGCACGTAGACCACCAGGACGAAGACCTGATTACCCATCGCGCTCCTCCTCCGAGCTAAGCGCTGCAATTCGCCCTTTCAGACGCAAAAACGCAAGGTAGAGCACGGTGAAGGCGGCCAGGTTGACGAGCAGGGGAACGAGCATCTCGGGCGGCATGTGCAACCTGCGGTTGATCACATCCACGGTCGCGGTTTGGTGGATCGAGCGCCACCAGTAGACCGACATGTAAGTGATGGGGATGTTCACCACCCCCAGGATCGCCACCGCCGCCGCCGCCTTGGCCCGCATTTCGGGGTCCTCGATCGCCTGTCGAACGAGGAAGTAACCGACGTAGATCGCGATCATCACCGCCACCGAGGTAAGCCGGGGTTCCCACACCCAGTAAACCCCCCAGGTGGGCCGGGCCCACATCATGCCGCCCACGACCATCAAAAGCGAAAGCCAAAGCCCGATCTCGGCGCTGGCCGCGCTCAACCGGTCGTACGCGGGCCGTCCCCGAAGCAGGTAAAAGAGCGCGTAAAGGCCGGCGACGATAAAGGCGAGGTATCCGGTCCAAGCCGCCGCCACGTGCAGGTAGAGGATGCGCACGAGGTACCCCTGCTGCACGTCGGGCGGGGCCTTTAAAGCAAAGTAGAAACCGATGAGAAGGAGCGCGTAGCCGCCCCCCAAAAGCCCGAGGGAGACCGCGTCAAGCCCGTGCCGTTCCGATCGCATGCCAATCCCAGGCTAGCCAGGCCGTTCCTAATGAAGATGAAAGCTCACGCCTCTCATCCCGACCGGGGCAAAAGCCGCACAAAACCGAGCAGTTTGATGCAGTTAAAACTCGATCTCTTGCCCATGACCATCGGCCAATCGGGACATCTATCCCGGTCTCATTCATTCATAATCTTCCCCAGTGGGGAAAGGAGGCTTTCCCACAGGGAGGTGACGGCATGAGGCATCGCGGCGTTGCGTTTGGGCTCACCCTTTTCCTGGCCCTGGCGGTTGGGCCCGTTTGGGCCCAGAAGGTGCCGGCGAAGGTGAGCCCCGAGGTCGCGGCCCAAAAGGGCTGTTTGAGCTGCCACGAGGGGATCGAGGACATCCGTGACCCGAAATCTCCCATGATGCAGCAGATCAAAGCCCTCGGTGCCGCGGCCGGCGATCCTTCAGGGTGCACGGTCTGCCACGGCGGCAACCCCAAGGGGCTCACGAAGGAAGAGGCCCACAAAGGGGCCCCCGAAATGTTTAAAAAGGGCAAGGGCCCCAAAACCTTCTACCCCGACCCGGGCTCGATCTGGATCGCCGAGAACACCTGCGGACAGTGCCACCCCGGCTACGCCTACCGGTTGAACCTCTCCCTCATGCAGACCGAGGCCGGGAAGATCCAGGGCAACCTGCATACCTGGGGTTTTGCCGAGACCTGGAACGGCAAGACGCCTTACGGCAACTACAACGTCAAGGACACCGACGGGCCGGTGCCGATGGTGGGCACCGAGACCTACAAGAAGTACATGCTTGAGCTCAAAAAGATGTACCCGCAGGCCTTCCCCGACGAGCTCAAGCAGATCCCGGATCCCTCGGTCGAGGAGATCGAGAAAGATCCCAAACTTGCGGCCATCACCTACCAGCGCCAGCAGTGCCAGCGCTGCCACGTGGGCGTGAAGGGCCGCGAAAAGCGCGGCGACTACCGGGGTATGGGCTGCTCGGCCTGCCACATCCCCTACTCCAACGAGGGCTACTACGAAGGCAACGACCCCACGATCCCCAAAGACGAGCGCGGCCACATGCTGGTGCACGAAATCCAAGCCACCCGCAAATCCAAGGTCAAGGTGCATGACCTGGTCTACTCAGGTATCCCGGTGGAGACCTGCAACTCCTGCCACAACCGGGGTAAGCGGATCGGCGTCACCTTCCAAGGGCTGATGGAGTTCCCCTACGGCACGCCCTACAACGAAAAGGGCGGCAAACAGCCGAAGCTCCACACCAAGAAGTACCTCTTCATTGCTGACGACGTGCACCACCGGGGCGAGCCAGGCAAAGGTGGGATGCTCTGCCAGGACTGCCACACCACCATCGACATGCACGGCGACGGCAACATCTTCGCCACCACCCTGGCCCAGGTCGAGATCGAGTGCCAGGACTGCCACGGCACCGCCGAAAAATACCCCTGGGAGCTGCCCATCGGCTACGGCGAGGAGTTTGGCCGCAAGCTCCCGGACAAGCCGCGCGGCCTCTCGAAGACCCTCCTGCCCGAGACCCAGGCCTTCGCCACCGTCTACCCCGCCGAGGACGGCTACCTCCTGACCGCCCGCGGCAACCCCATGGGCAACGTGGTCAAAAAGGGCGACAAGGTCATCCTCCACTCGGCGACCGGGGCCGACTTTGAGGTGCCGATCCTCAAGGACCTCAACCGGAGGAACGCCTGGAAGAGCCCCGACGCTAAGGTGGCGATGGCCAGCGTGAAGAAGCACGTGGATAACCTCGAGTGCTACGCCTGCCACGCCTCCTGGGTGCCGCAGTGCTACGGCTGCCACGTCAAGGTGGACTACTCCGGCGGCAAGTCGGACACCGACTGGGTTGCAAACGGCACGCAGCACGACGAACACGGCCAAACCGCCGAAAGCCCCTTGGGCACCCACGGGCTGAAGCGGCCGGGTAAGGCGAGCGAGTCCCGGAGCTACCTCCGCTGGGAGGACCCGGTGCTCGGCATCAACGGCGAGGGCCGCGTGACCCCGCTCATGCCCGGCTGCCAGGTGGTCTACACGGTGATCGACCGCGAGGGCAAGACGATCGCCCACAACGTGATCGCCCGGAGCCCCGACGAGGCGGCGCAGCTCGACCAGTCCTTCATCCCGCTCGCGATCGACATGGCTCCGGCGCAGCCGCACTCGGCGCTTGCCCAGGCCCGCTCCTGCGAGTCCTGCCACAACAACCCCAAGGCCCTGGGCTACGGCATCAACAAGAACATCTTCCAAACCCGCTACGCCGAGGACATCGTCGAGGACCTGATCGACGCCCGTACGGGCAAGGTCATCCCGAAGAAATACCAGGTCCAAATCCCGGCGATCCCCGACCTGAAGTGGGATTGGTCCACGGTCGTGGATCCCAAGACCGGCTTCCAGGTGCAGACCGTGGGCACCCACTGGCCGCTCTCGCGTTCGTTGCCGAAGAGCATGCGCGACGCCATGGACCGCACGGGGCTTTGCATGGGCTGCCACAAGGAGATGACGAACCCCGAGGTCTGGGCTAAGGTCAGCACGCCGGGGTCGCTCAACGACGTCGAGCACATCGACCTGATGCACAAGATGCTGATGGAGTACCTGAAGTCGAAGCAGTAAGCCTGCGACCGCAAAAAGGGGCCGGCCTCGGCCGGCCCCTTTTCACCGAAGTCATCTAGGAGTTGCCATGCTAAGAGCACTGGAGTCGCCATGAGAAACCTACTCCTTGTCCTCCTCCTCGTCGCCCTCGCCGCCGGCTGCAAGAAGGACGCCGGAGCGAAGGCGAAGCCTGCCCCGGCCGCGGCGGCAACCGAGGAACCCGCCGCGCCGCCGGTGGTCACCGCGGACGAAAAGGCCCCACCCCTTGACCCCGGGGCCATTAAGCCCCACAGCGCCGCCTACGCCCACTCCGGCCTTTCGGCTGAGGCCATCGCCCGGGTTGCGCTGATGCACCAGGCCCGGGGCGAGTACCAAAAGGCCCTCGAGGTCCTCGCCCAGGGCCTCGCCGCCCACCCCAAAAGCGCCGCCCTTTACGCCGTGCGCGGCGCGCTTTACCTCGAGCTCGGCGAATACGCCAAGGCCATCGCCGACCTCACCCAAAGCCTTAAACTTCACGAAAACCCGG
>JALUED010000113.1 GCA_027053145.1 Thermaceae bacterium
GGCCTCCCCGTACCGGCCCGCGAGCGCCGAGCGAATGGCCTCGGCCATCACCTCGGCGTCGCCGGGCGTGGCCGTTTTCCCGGTACCGATCGCCCAGACCGGCTCGTAGGCGATCACCAGCCGGTCGGGCGAAGGGGGCTCCACTCCGGCCAGGGAGTCGAGAAGCTGCCCCACGACGAAGGGGATCGCCTCCCCCCGCTCGCGCACCGCGAGCTCCTCCCCCACGCAGAGGATCGGCACAAGGCCGGCCTCGAGCGCCCTTTTTGCCTTTTCGGCGACGAGCCCAGAGCCTTCACGCCAGTACTTCCTTCGCTCGGAGTGCCCCACCACCGCGTACTTGGCGCCAAGATCGGCCACCTGATAGGCGGAGACCTCGCCGGTGAAGGCGCCCCAGTCGTGGGCGCTCACGTCCTGGGCGCCGAAGGCCACCCCGCTCCCGGCGAGCTCCTCGGCGGCGACGGGGAGGAGCGGAAAGGAGGGGAGCAGAGCGACCTCGACCCCGGGCGGAACCCCCCCAAGCTCGTCCAGGAACTCGTTGAACCAGATCCGGGCTTCGGAGGGGGTCTTGTGCATCTTCCAGTTGCCGGCGACGAGCGGCGTCCTCACGGCCATCCCCCCAGCACCTCGATCCCCGGAAGTGTGCCCTTTTCCAAAAACTCCAGGCTGGCCCCGCCTCCGGTGGAGATGTGGCTGAAAGCGTCCGCGAGTCCGAGCCGGTTCACCGCCGCCACCGAGTCGCCGCCGCCGACTACGGTGTAAGCGTCCTTAAGCTCGGCGATCGCCCGGGCCACGGCAAGCGTCCCCTCGTCGAAGGGAGGCACCTCGAAGACCCCCATCGGTCCGTTCCAGAAAACGGTCTTCGCGCCCTGTAGGGCCTCCCGGAACCGCCCGCGGGTGCGGGGGCCGATGTCGAGCCCTTTTAGGCCCTTAGGGATCCGGTCCGCGGGGACCACCTCGCGGGGGGCCTCGGGGCGGATCTCGGAGGCCGCGACCACGTCCTCGGGGAGGAGGAGGGGCTTCCCGAGGACCTCTGCCTCGGCGAGGAGCTCGCGGGCAAGCTCAAGTTTGTCTTCCTCCACCAGCGAGTCCCCGACCTCGCCGCTTCGAGCTCTGATGAAAGTAAAGGCCATGGCCCCGCCGACGAGGAGCTTGTCGGCTCGCTGTAGGAGGCTTTTCAAAACGCCGATCTTGTCCGAGACCTTGGCGCCGCCGAGCACCACCGCATAAGGCCGATCAAAGCCTGAGAGCAGCCGGGCCAGGGCCCGCACCTCCTTTTCAAAAAGGAGCCCCGCGTAGCTCGGCAAGAGCCGCGCCACCCCCACCACCGAGGCGTGCTCGCGGTGGGCGCTGCCGAAGGCGTCGAGGACGAAGGCCTCGCCGAGCCGGGCGTAGCGGCGGGCGAGTTCGGGGTCGTTCTTGGTCTCGCCCGGCTCAAAGCGAACGTTCTCCAGGAGGGTCACGGTGGCGGGGCCGAAGCTTTGCACCACCTCGAAGGTCTTCTCCGACCCCGGGGGAAAGGGCACGTAGTGGACGGGCTGACGAAGAAGCTCCTCCAACCGGCACGCCACCGGGCGGAGGCGGAACTTTGGGTCCACCCCTTTCGGCCGCCCGAGGTGGCTCATGAGCACCACCGCCGCGTTCTCGCCGAGGAGGCGCTCGATCGTGGGCAGGCTCGCCCGGATGCGGGTGTCGTCAGCGACCTCCCCGTCCTTCAAGGGAACGTTAAAGTCCACCCGCACGAGCACGCGTTTTTCGCGCGCGTCGAGGTCGTTTAGGGTGCGCACGCCTGCCCCCTAGAGCATGCGTTCAAGGAGCCCCACCAGGTCGGCGACGCGGTTTGCGTAGCCCCACTCGTTGTCGTACCAGGCGAAGACCTTGACCAAGGGGCCGAGGGCCTTGGTGAGCTTGCCGTCCACGATCGAGGAGTGGGGGTTCATCACGATATCGGTGCGCACGAGCTCCTCCTCCGAGTACTCGAGGATCCCCTTGAGCTCGCCCTCGGCCGCCTCCTTGAGGGCGGCGTTCACCTCCTCGGCGGTGACGTCGCGCTTGAGCAAGGCGACGATGTCCGAGATCGAGCCGGTGGGGGTCGGCACCCGTAGCGAAAGGCCGTCAAACTTGCCCTTGAGGCTCGGAAGGGTGAGCGCGGTGGCGATAGCTGCGCCGGTGGTGGTGGGGATGATGTTCACCGCCGCCGCCCGGGCCCGGCGCAGGTCCTTGTGGGGCAGGTCGAGGATGCGCTGGTCGTTGGTGTAGGAGTGCACCGTGGTCATCAGCGCTCGTTCGACGCCGAAGCGCTCCTCGAGCACCTTCATCACCGGCGCCAGGGAGTTCGTGGTGCAGGAAGCGTTGGAGATGATCTTGTGCTCGGGGCGGAGCTCCTGGTGGTTGACGCCGATCACCACGGTGATGTCCGGTTCCTTGGCGGGGGCGGTGATGATTACCTTCTTGGCCCCGGCCTTAAGGTGCTTCTCTGCTCCCTTCCGGTCGCGAAAGTGACCGGTGGCTTCGACCACGACGTCCACCCTGAGCTCGCCCCAGGGGAGCTTCTCCGGGTCGGGCTCGGCGGTGGCGCGGATCTTTTTGCCGTTTACAATGATGTGCGCGTCGTCGTAGGAAACCTCGCCGGGAAACCGCCCGTAGTTTGAGTCGTATTTAAGAAGATGCGCGAGGGTCTTATTGTCGGTAAGGTCGTTGACGAGCGCGACCTCGACGCCTCGCTCCAGAAGGATCCGAAAGACCTGGCGCCCGATCCGGCCAAACCCGTTGATGCCTACCCGCATCGTTCCACCTCCGCGCCCATCTTACGCACAAAAGGGGCGGAGACTTGGGTCCCCGCCCCACCCGATGCAATTTCTTAGCGGATCTCACCCGAGAGGAGCTTGTCCACAAGCTCCTGCGCGCGGTCCAGCGCCTCCTCCACCCCCGCTTTGCCGAGCACCGCTTCGGTGATCGCCTGCCCCAGGATGTCGAAGCGGATCTGCTCCCACTGGGGCAGTTGGGGCTCGTACTTGGCGTAACGGGCTTGCTTCAAAACGGCCTCGAGGTTCGGGTCCTCGGCAAGGCGATCCTGCATCTCGGGCAGCTCGACGGCCTTCGGGTTCACCGGCACGTAGCCGGTGGCGGCGGAGAAGACCGCCTGCACCTCGGGGCTAACGACGAAATTCAAGAAGGCGGCCGCCGCCTTCTTTTGGGCCTCGCTCGCCGAGCGGAAGACGATCAAGTTGGTTCCCTGGACCACCGCATAGCCCGGCCGATCGGCGGTTTTGCCGGGCAGGGTGGCAAGGCCCAGGTCGAACTTCGCCGCCCGCTGGTAGTACTTGTAACCGGCCGAGGTGTCGGTGGAGAAGCCGTAGGTGCCCTTGCCGAAGTTCTGGTTGATGTAGCCGGAGGTGATCGCCTTGCCCCAGCCCTCCTTGACGCTATCCACCAGGATTTTTAGGGCGGCCTTAGCCTCCGGCGAGTTCACCACGAGCTTCCCGTCCTTCAGGTACTCGCCGCCGAGGGTGAAGAACCAGTAGCCGAAGGTGGAGGTGTCGGGGCGGAACCAGTAGACCGGGTTCCCCTCTTTTTCGGAGAGGAACTTCGCGGTCTGGATGAACGCGTCCACGGTCTTCGGAACCTCGACGCCGTACTTCTTTAGGAGGTCGCGGTTGTAATAGAGCACCTGAACCGACTTGTTGAAGGGCACGCCGTAGACGAGGCCCCCAAAGCGCACGGCGTTGACGAAGACCGGGTTCAGGCCCTTAAGGCTCACCCCGAGCGCCTCCACCGGCAACACCGCATCTGCCTGGAGGTACAGGGCGATTTGGTTCTCGTAAGCCTGGGCCAAGGTGGGAAGCTTCCCGGCGGCGAAGGCGGCCTTGATCTTGGTCGAGAGGTCGCGGTAGCCCCCTTGGTTGATCGGCCGGATGCAGAACTCGCCCTCGTGGCGGCGGTTGAACTCGAGGACAATATTCTCAAGCGCCGCCCTCGGCGCCCCGCCGCGGAAAGCGTGCCAGAGCTCAGCCACCACGGGCGCCTTGGCGCATTGGGCCTTGATCGCCTCCTCGGTTTTTTGGGCAAGGCTCAGCCCTAAAAGGGCAACCAGAACCAGCACCCAACGTTTCACACGCACCACCTCCTCTTTACTTGATACCACTTCGTGCAATCCCCTCGATGAACTGCCTTTGGGCAAAGAAATAACCCAACACGATGGGCAGGATCGCCATGGTCGAGGCAGCCATGAGCTCGCCGTAGTCGCTCCCCGCTTCGCCGATAAAGGCTTGAAGCCCCACCTGCACGGTGCGCATTTCCGGGCTTTGGGTGACGATCAGGGGCCAAAGCAGCGCGTTGTAGGCCCCGAGGAAGCTGAAAATCCCATGGGTAATAAGCCCCGGGACCGCAAGCGGTAGAGCGATCTTGAAAAGCATAACCGGGTAGCTCGCGCCGTCGATGCGGGCAGCGTCGAAGAGGTCCTGGGGCAGCGAGCGGTAAAACTGGCGGAGCAGGAAGATCCCGAAGACCGAAGCCAGCCAGGGCACGATCAGGGCGTAGAAGGTGTCGAGCCAACCGAGCTTGGCGAGGAGGATGTAGTTCGGGATCAAGAGCACCTCCCCGGGCACCATCATGGTGGCGAGGAAGAGCAAGAAGACGAGCTCCCGCCCCGGAAAGGGGATCCGGGCAAAGGCGAACCCCGCCATCGCCGCAAGGAAAAGGCCTAGGAGCACCTGGGTTCCGGCGGTGACGAAGGAAACGTAGAAGTAGCGGGCAAAGGGGGCCGCGCTCCAGGCCTCGCGGTAGTTGTGGAAGACGTAGCCGAGAAGCCCCGGGCTCAAGTTCACCCACTCCAGCCGCCAGTAGTCCCCGGCCGAGCGGATCGCGTCGGGGGCGAGCTCAGGGGAAAAGGCGCCGTAGCTTTTGGGCAGGTAGATCACCACCGGGAGCTTCCGAAAGCGTCGGTTCGTGGTGTTTTGGAAGGAAAAGCGCCAGCCTTTGGGGACCCGGCGGACTTCGATTCGCGTGCCCTCGCTCAAGGGATCGTGAAAGGCCCCCGGGGGCTTGGGCACCCGCGCCCGGGGCGGTGGGGACGTGCCCTCGGTGCGGATCAAAAAGCGTACCGTGCGCCCGGGGAGAAAGCCGCCGAAGAGCCAGTTTCCTCCCTCGGCGCCAAGCCGGGCCGCCGCCCGCCAGTTTTGGGGTTTCATCCGCTCGGGCACCCAGACGGGCACCGCCTGCTGGGCTTCCTGGGGGCTCTTTAGGCTCGTCGCGAGCATCCAGTAAAAGGGGAAGGCCATCCCTACCGCACCCGTGATTAAGACCGCGTAGATCAGCACCCGACCCAGGAGGTAGCGCAGCCTACTCGCCATAGGTCACCCGTTTTTCCAAGACGCGCTTTTGCAAGAGGGTGAGCGCCAGGATCACGAAGAAAACCACCACCGCGATCGCCGAGGCATAGGAAAAATCGGAGTCGCGAAAACCCTTGTTGTAAAGGTACATCGTCACCGTCAGGGTGTCGTTTAAGACGCCGCCGGTCGGGGTCATGACGTAGACCTGGGTGAAGACCTGGAACGCCCCGATCAGCCCGATGATGGCGAGGAAAAAGGTGGTGGGGGAAAGCAACGGCCAGGTGATGTAGCGCTGGAGCTGCCACCAGGTGGCGCCGTCGATCATCGCCGCCTCGTAGTACTGGCGGGGGATGGACTGAAGCCCGGCGAGCAGGATAACCACGTTGTAGCCGAGCAGGTGCCAGACGCTCATCGCCATGATGGCGACGAACGCCACGCTGGGCCCTGCGAAGAAGCCTTTGAGCTCAATGCCCAGGGGTCTAAGCAAAAGTGCGAAGACCCCGTCCGGGGTGTGCAGCCAATCGAAGCCCGGGGTGCCGAGGAGCCAGTTTAAGAATCCGAACTCGGGGTGGTAGATCCACATCCAGACCGCCGCCGCGGCGGTGAGCGCGGTGATGTAGGGCAGGAAGTAAAGCGTCCGGAAAAAGCCAAGGAAACGCACCCGCTCGTTCAGCAGGATAGCCACCAGCGTGCCCAGCACGATCCCGGTGGGCACGGTGAAGACCACGTACCAGAAGGTGTTGGAAAGCGCCCGCCAAAAGAGGGGGTCGTGGAAGAGGATCTGGTAGTTCAAGAGCCCAACAAAGCGGCTTTTTGTGACGAAGCTCACCCGGTCGAAGAGGCTGATGTAAAAGGCGTAGAGGCTTGGGAAGACGTGCCAGACGAGGACCAGGGCAAGGCTTGGCCAGACAAAGGCCCAGCCCCAAAACGCCGCCCGCGCGGGCTCGGGAAGCCTGCGGCGGAGGCCAAGGTAGAGGAGCAGGCCGGAGAGGACGGTAAAGAGCGCAAGGTTTGCGTTCCAGGCGCCCGCAAGCCCGGCCCCGGCGGCGACAAGGGCCAGGGGTCCCCAAAAGCCCGCTCGAGGAACAGCGTAGAGCGCAAGGAAGAAGCCCGAAAGGGCAAAGAACCACGTGAGGCCTGCGCTCAACGTCGCACCGATCGCAAGCCGGTGGGCCCAGGCGGCGAGGAAAGCGAGCACGCCGATCCCGAGGAGGGTCGGCGCCAAGTAGTGTTCGGGCTTCTTCACCGGCTTCAGAGTATACGCGCTTAAGATGGAACCGTGGTGATGGAAAACCGCCGCGCCCGGCGGGACTATGAAATCATCGAGACGATCGAAGCGGGGCTTGCGCTCAAGGGCACCGAGGTCAAATCCCTGCGCGAGGGGAAGGTGGACTTCACCGGGAGCTTTGCCCGCTTTGTAGGAAACGAACTTTGGCTTGAGAACCTTTTCATCGCGCCCTACGAGAAGGGCTCGTACACGAACCACGACCCAAGGCGCCGGCGCAAGCTTCTGCTCCACCGCCACGAGCTGAACCGGCTCCGCGGGAAGCTCGAGCAGCGGGGGCTCACCTTGGTGCCGCTCAAGATCTACTTCAACGAGCGGGGTTACGCCAAGGTTCTTTTGGGGCTTGCCCGCGGCCGGCGCAAGTACGAGAAGAAGGAGGTGGACAAGCGCCGCGCGATCGAGCGGGAGCTGGCCTCGTGGTACGGCGGTTAGGTTTTGCGGCGCTGCTTGGGTTCCTTGCCGCCTTTGGGCAAGGGGATAAACCCCTTTTGGCGGGCTACACCCGCCTTGTTGCGGTCTACCCCTTGAACCGCGGGGTCTCTTACGCCGAGGGCCGCGCCTTTGCCCAAGCCCTCGGGCTCGGCTACCTTGAGCGGGAAACCGAGGTTTACCTCACCCTCGGGGCTCGGGCGGTGCGACTTGCCGTCGTGGAAGACCCAAGGACGGCGCTTGCCCGGCTTGAAGCCCCGCTTGCGCTGCGCAAGGAGGGGCGGGTCCTGATACCGATCAAACGGGTGGCCAAGGCGCTTGGAGCCTCCTACGCCGGCAGCGAGGCGGGGATCCGGGTGAACCTGCCTCCAGCGAGGTTCCAGGCCCACTACCTCGTCAAGGGCGAGGGCCAAGAGCAGCTTTTCCTTCGTTTTTCCCGGGACGTGAACCTGGTCGCCACCGGCCCGGCCCGTTTCCTGGTGGTGGGGGCCGAGCCCGCGGATGGGTTTTTGCCGCTTTTGGGCGACGGGCTCTACGGGCTTGAGCTCAAGGCGCATCCGCTTGGCCTCGAGGTCGTTTTGGCTGGCGCCGAGGATCGGCCGCTCCGCTACAGCCCCTACCCCAAAGGGGCGGTTTTTTGGATCGGGCCCGCTCCCGCCCCCGCGCGTCGGCCGCTCGTCGTAGTGGACGGGAGCGAGTCCAAACGCACCGAGCGGGTGGCGGCCGCCTTGGCGGCGCGTCTCCAGGCCCGTGGCCTGAACGTCCGCCTCGGCGGGGGGCCGAACCCTGCCGCCCGGGCCGAGGCGGGTACGCGCGCGGATGTCTTTCTCGTCCTTGCCGAGGGCAAGGGGGGTGCGGTCTACACCTACCGGCCCCGGGGTCGGGCGCTAAGCCTCACCTTTCTCGTCCGCGCCCGCGAGGCCTTGCTCCTTGGCGGGGCTCCCAAGTCTCTGGCTCGCCAAGTAGCGCCGGCCGAGGCCTCGGCGGTGCTCGCCGAGCGGCTCGCGGAGGCCCTTGGCGTACCCCGCGGGCGGGCGGAGATCGCCCTGCTCGCTTGGGCCCCGAAGGCCGCCGCGTTGGTCGAACTGCCCCCGGGCGGGGAGGATGCGATTGCAAAGCGGCTTACGAACGGTATCCTGGCCTACTTGGGGGTAGGGCGTTGAGGCGCTGGCTTACCGCCTGGAATCTGCTTGGGGCGGCGCTTTTCGCCCTTGGCCTCGGCGTTTTTCTCTTTGCGGGAAGGCGCCCTCCCGATCGGGTGGAAAATCCCCCCGAGCCGGTGGTCGAGTCCGAAACCGAGCCCCGGGAAGTCGAGCTCAGGCTTTACTTTGCCGGGCGCGAAGGGTTTATGCTCGAACGCCGAAGGGTGCAGCTTTCCCCCTTTGAGTCGGTTTTAGTCCGCGCGCTTGCCGAGCTGGTCAAAGGGCCAAGCGTCGCCGGAGCAAAGCCCCTCCTGCCTCCCGAAAGCCCCCCACCCCGCGCCTTTGCCGTCGGCAAGACGATCTTCCTGGACCTCCCCGGGGCCTACCGGAAGCTCGGCTACGGGGTGCGGGCCGAAAGCTTTCTGCTTTATGGGCTTGCAAACACCGCTTTGGCCAATACCGGGGCCGATGAGGTGCGGTTCTTGCTGGAGGGCAAGCCGGCCATGGCGCTCATTCACCTTTCGCTCGCCGATCCCATCCGGAGGTCGCGGTGACGCTTAAAGATTGGCAAGCTTGGGTGGCCGCCTTCGACGAAGCCCGGGGCTGGCAGGAGGTTGCCCCCGAGCACACCGCTTTGCACCTGCTCGAGGAGTTTGGCGAAGTCGCCCGTGAGCTCCTGCGCCACGCGGCTTACAAGGAGGGCAGGGCGCGGCACGCCGAGGAAATGGCCGACTTTCTCCTGCTTTTCCTGAAGCTTGCCAACCAGCTTGGGGTGGACCTCGAGGCCGCCCTCACGCAAAAGGCCGCCGAGCTCGAGCGCCGGTTTCCCCTCGAGGCCTCGAAGAAGGCGATGGAACGCTACAAAAAGCGCCATGCGGATTGAAGAGCTCGTCCTCCATGGCTTCAAGTCCTTCGCCGAGCGCACCGTGCTGCCGATGCTCCCCGGCGTCACCGCGGTGGTGGGGCCGAACGGCTCGGGCAAGTCCAACCTGGTGGAGGCAATCCGCTTCGCCTCCGGGACCCGGACCCTAAGGCTTCGCGGCGGCGCTCCCGAGGACCTCGTTTTCCAGGGAGCCCCCGGCCGCCGGCCGGCAGGGTTCGCCGAGGTCCGGCTGCGGCTTTTAGGCGAGCGGCGGGTGGAGCTTGTCCGCAGGCTCTACCGGGACGGCCGCCAGGAGGTGCGGCTCGACGGCCGGCGGGCAAGCCTCAAGGAACTCTCGCTAGCCCTCGCGGGCACAGGCCTTGGCCCCGGGGGCGGGGCGGTGATCGGCCAGGGGCCGGTGG
>JALUED010000114.1 GCA_027053145.1 Thermaceae bacterium
CCTCGTTGCCCGTCTGCCCCGGGTCCCTGGGCTCTGGGTCGAGGACAAGGGCGTGGCCCTCGCCTTTCACTACCGCGAGGCCCTCGACGAGCGGGCGGCGCGGGGGGCGATCCGGGCCGTGCTCGAGGAGATACCCCCGGGCTTTGAGGTGCTTTGGGGCAAAAAGGTGGTCGAGGTCAAGCCGAAAGGCGCCACCAAGGGGGCGGTGGCGCGGGAGGTCGTCGCCCGCCACCCGGACCGCACCCCGGTCGCCCTCGGCGACGACGCCACCGACGAGGCGATGTTTCGGGCCCTCCCCCAAGGGGTCACGATCAAGGTGGGGCCGGGCCCCACCGCGGCCCGCTACCGCCTTGGGGGCGTTCCCGAAGTGGTGCGCTACCTAAAGCAGCACCTCCAGGGCGACGAAGACCAGCATGCCTAGGCTGATGAGCACGTTCGCGTGGAAGAAGGCGAGGTCCACCTTGGAGAGGTCGTCGGGGCGGACGAGCCGGTGTTCGAAGAGGAGCACCGCGCCGGTGTAGAGCACGCCGAGGAAGTACCAAAGCGAAAGTCCGGCGACGAGCCCAGTAGCCAAGAAGCAAAGCCAAGCGGCGAAGTGGGTGAGCCGGGCGAGCAGGAGCGCCCGCGGGATGCCGAAGCGGGCGGGAATCGAGTGGACGCCGTGGGCGCGGTCAAAGGCGTAGTCCTGGGTGGCGTAGAGGATGTCGAAGCCCGCAATCCATAACCCCACCGCCGCCCAAAGCAGGTAGGTGGCGGGCTCGAACCGACCGGTAACCGCGATCCAGCCGCCGGCCGCGGCGGCCCCAATGACGAGCCCCAGCCAGTAGTGGCAGGTCCAGGTGAAGCGCTTGGTGTAGGAGTAAAAGGCCAGGAAGAAAACCGCAACCGGCAAAAGCCGCGCGGTGAGCGGGTTTAAGTTAAAGGCGGCAAGGGCTAGGAGGCCGACGCCGAAGAGGGCGAGCATGAGCACCTCGGTAGGGGAGACGAGGCCCCGGGGGAGGTGCCGGTTTCGGGTGCGGGGGTTTTGGGCGTCGATTTTCCAATCGATCAAGCGGTTAAGGGCCATAGCCGCGGTGCGGGCTCCGACCATCGCCACCGTGACCCAAAGGAAGACTTTCCACCCCGGCCAGCCCCGGGCCCCAAGCAGCATCCCCACGTAGGCGAAGGGCAGGGCAAAGAGGGTGTGTTCGAAGCGGACGAGCTCGAGGTAGGTCCTAAGCCTTCCGGTCACCCGCGGCGCACCTCGGCAATCCGGTTCTTCCCGTCCACCAGCACCACCGCCGGTCGGTGGCGGCGGGCCTCCTCTTCGTCGAAGAGGCCGTAGGCCACGATGATGACGAGGTCCCCCGGCTGCACGAGCCGGGCGGCGGCGCCGTTCATTCCGATGACCCCTGAACCGCGCTCCCCGGGCAGGGCGTAGGTGGCAAGCCGGGTTCCGTTCGTGATGTCGTAGACCTCGACCCGCTCGTAGGGGAGGATGCCCGCCGCCTCCAGGAGCGCTTCGTCCACGGTGATCGAGCCGACGTAGTGGAGGTCGGCCTGGGTGACGGTCGCGCGGTGGATCTTGCCGATCATCAGGGTTCGCTTCACGGCCCTCGATTCTACTCTGCCTCGAGGGCTTCCGGTAGGGACGCGTCCACGAAGAGGGTCTTCGCTTGGGTGTAGGTGACGGTTCCGGGCGGGGCTTTCTTCACCTTTCGCACGTACTTGCGCTTGGTGTAGTCCACCGGGGCGCTCCGCTCGCCGCGGGCGCGGGAGTGGTAGGCGGCGAGCCGGGCGGTGAAGAGCAGGGCCTCCAAGGGCGGGGGCTTGCCGCCGGTTCGCAGGATCACGTGGCTTCCCGGGACGCCCTGGGCGTGGAACCAAAGGTCCTCGGAGCGGGCAAGCTCGAGGAGCGCCGCGTTTTCCCGCGCGTTCCGGCCGACGAAGACCCGGAAGCCCCCAGGGGCTTGGTAGCGAAGGCCGATTTTGGGTCCTTCCTCCTTGCGCCGGGCCAGGCGCTTTTTGAGCTCCTTGTAGGAGAGCCTCTGTACCTCGGCGATCTCCTTTTCGAGCGCCTGGAGGTTTTGCTCGGTGAGCGCAAGCAGTTTTTCGGCCCGCTTCGCCGCCGCTTCGTCCTTTTTGGCCGCTTCGAAGAAGCTTTGGGCGTTTTCCACCGGGGTCTTTGCGGGGTCCAAGGGAACCGTCACCCGCTCGCCGCTGGCGTAGTCGAAGAGCTCGGCGGAGGAGGCCCCCTTTGGGATTTCGTGGGCGTAGGCGAGGAGGAGTTCGCCGAGATGCCGCCGCACGCGCGCCCGCTCGGCGCGGGCGAGGTTTTTCCGGTGGTCCTCCAGGCGGGCGAGGAGCCTTTTTCGCTCCTTTTCAAGGGCTTCGAGGATCGGCCTTTTCAGCGCCTCCTCGCTCGCTTCTGGGGCAGGGCGGAGCGCTCCCGCGAGCGCGAAGGCAAACGCGCGGTCCCGCACCGCTCGTCCAAGGGTCGTTTGCAGGGCTTTTAGGCCGGCTTCGTCCAATGGGGCTTGGGGGTCCAGCCCGGCCGCGCGGGCGAGGGCCTCGGCGAGGCGGGGGCTGAGCCCGTCCACGAGCCGGGCAAGCTCCCGGGGGGGCTTGGCAAGCAGGGGCTTGAGGTCGTCTTCGGTGAGCGCGCGGGGGTCGAGCTTCGCAT
>JALUED010000115.1:0-2217 GCA_027053145.1 Thermaceae bacterium
CGCCCGAGACCGCCGAGCTCGGCGTGAGCCGGGCCCTTGCTGGGGTGGCCGAGACCGGGAGCGTGGTGCTTTCCTCGAGGGAAGGCCGCCGGGGCCAGCTGCTTGTGCCCCGGCACCTGGTCTGGCTCTTCGAGGCCGACCTGTACGGCACCCTGCTTGAGGCCCTGAAAGCGGTGCGGCAAGAGGACGCCGCCGCCCTCGCCCTCCACTCCGGCCCCAGCAAGTCCGCCGACATCGGCCAGATCATGGTCAAGGGGGTGCACGGTCCCGGGGAGCTCTGGGTGGGGGTGCTGGCCTTTCGCGTGCGGGAGCCTGAGGCGCTCGAGGCCTCGCTTTCGCGCCTGGTCGGCTCCACCTTGCGCACCAAGCGAGGGGAGCCCTTTTTGGTCGAGGCGGTGGGGGCGCGCGCGGTCCGGGTGCGCACCCGAGGCGGGGAAGGGAAGGCGCTGGAGGTTCCGCTTGCCTACCTCGAGCGGGCCGCCGCGCTCGCCCAATCGGGGGTGGACCTCTCCGGTCCGAGTCGGCTGAGGCGCGAGGTCGGCGACCGCGCCGCCGCCTACGCCTGGGCCATCCTCCGCGCCCTCGGGTACGTCTAGGCCGTAGAATGCCCCCATGCGTGCGATCGTCACCGGCGGGGCCGGGTTCATCGGCAGTCATCTCGTGGACGCCCTGGTCGAGCGGGGCGACGAGGTCCTCGTCCTCGACGACCTCTCTAGTGGGAGCGAGGCTAACCTGAACCCGAAGGCGGAGTTTCGAAAGCTCGATATCCGCGACCGCGAGGGGGTCTTTGAGGCCTTTCGGGCGTTTTCCCCTGAGCTTGTCTTCCACCAAGCGGCCCAGGCTTCGGTCTCGGTGAGCGTCCGCAAGCCTTATCTCGACGCCGGGGTCAACCTGATGGGCGGGCTCAACGTGCTCGAGGCCGCAAAGGAGGTAGGCGTCCGCCACTTCGTCTTCGCCTCCACCGGGGGGGCGATCTATGGCGAGGTGCCCGAGGGCGAGCGGGCGAGCGAGGACTGGCCGCCCCGGCCGAAAAGCCCCTACGCCGCGAGCAAGGCCGGGTTCGAGCACTACCTCGAGGTCTTCAGGGCGGAGTTCGGCCTTTCGTACGCCTCCCTCCGCTACGGCAACGTCTACGGCCCCCGGCAAAACCCGCACGGCGAGGCCGGCGTGGTGGCGATCTTCGCGACCCGCATCCTGAAGGGTGAGCCCTGCGTGCTTTTTGCCGGGGAGACGCTCGGGGACGCCGGGGGGATCCGCGACTACGTGCACGTCGCCGACGTGGTGGCGGCGAACCTTTTGGCGGCGGATAAAGGCCTTACCGGCGTCTACAACGTCGGCACCGGCGAGGGGCACACCACCGAGGAGGTGCTTTGGACCATCGCCCGCGCGCTGGGCGCCGAGCCCGAAGTCAACTACGCCGAGCGGCGGCCGGGGGACCTCTACCGGAGCGTGCTGGACCCGAAGAAGCTTATGGCCGAGGGCTGGCGGCCTTCCCGCACGTTCGAGGAGGGTATCGCCGAGACCGCGCTCGCCTTTCGCGAGGCTTTCCTAGAGGGCCGGCTTTAGGCGGCCCCGTTCATCGAGCAGCCGCCGGAAGCGAGCGAGGAGGGCGTTGGCCTCCGGGCTCGGGTGGAGCCGGGCGCGGATCTCGGCCTCGGTGAGGTTGGGGGCGTAGACCGCCGCGTAGCGTTTGAAGCGCCGGTAGGTGTCTTCCTCGTCGAGCTCGGGGTGGAACTGGGTAGCCCAGATCGGCTTGCCCGGCACGCGGAGGGCCTGGAAGGGGGCGTTCTCCGAGTAGGCGAGGTTCAGCACGCCCTTGGGAAGCCGCTTTGCCCGGTCTTTGTGCCCGGCCTGTGCCCAAAAGCAGGAGGGCAGCGCGCCAAAGAGCTCGTCTTGCCTGCCTTCTTCCGTCAAGCAGACCCGAACCGTCCCCACCTCGGCGGCGGCCTCGTCGCGGACGATCTCGCCGCCGAGCGCGGCCACGAGAAGCTGGAAGCCGAAGCACGAGGCGAAGGTGGGAAAGCCCTCCTCCACCAGCCGCCGAAGGAAGGCCAGGGTGGCTCCAAGCGCTGGCAGGTTTCCCTTGGAGACGTCGTACTCCCCCGAGCCGCCCACGAGCAGAGCGTCGAAACCGGCAAGGTGGCCCGTCTCGGGAGGCCCCTGCAAAAGGTCCCAGGTCGCGATCGCCGACCGGGGAATCCCAAGCTTTTCCGCGAA
>JALUED010000115.1:2227-2642 GCA_027053145.1 Thermaceae bacterium
CTGCCGGGGTTCTTCCGCCCGGATCGGGTCCTCGGGATTTCGGGCCTGGAGGAGCAGAAAGCGCATGGGGAAGAACATACAAAAAGGAAAACGCCCCGTCTACGGGGCTTTTTGGTGGCGGTGGGCGGACTCGAACCGCCGACTCCGCGATTATGAGTCGCGTGCTCTAACCAGCTGAGCTACACCGCCGCACGCACCCTTCATCATAGCTAAGGCCGTGGGAAGCGTCAACAAGGGTTTAGGGCGGGGCAGGCACTTGATCCCTGCCGGCTCTTTTGCTAACCTTACTCTCGGCTTTGGCCGCGGTCCGCGGTAGCTCAGCTGGTAGAGCGGTCGGCTGTTAACCGACTGGTCGCAGGTTCGAGTCCTGCCCGCGGAGCCAAGCGCGAGCGCCCAAGTGGGCGCTCGCTTCGTT
>JALUED010000116.1 GCA_027053145.1 Thermaceae bacterium
TACCCGTCGCCCTTTGCGCGTGGACCCCGACCTCACCTTGAAGGGGATTCGCCGCTTTTTCGAGCAGGTCCAACGCTGACGTAGGCCGCGAGGGCCACCGCTCCCGCGATCAGCACCCACATGAGGAGGTAAAAGCCAAGGAGCAAAAGCGCTGGGCCCGCAAGCGGCCCATAGACGAGGGCGTAGCGCTTGAGCGGGAGAAAGCGCCCAACGGCGTAGACCACCGCGCTCCAGCCGAGGGCGGCGAGGATGGCGAAGAAAAGCGCCGGCCCGCTCGGCGGCGGGGGAAAGGGGAGGAAGCGGTAGATGAAAAAGAGCACGAGGACGCTCGCCGCGTAGGTGGCGGCGGGGCTCGCGAGCGCCCGCCAGGGCCCCTCGGGGAGGAGGCCGAGGACCAGACCGAGGACGAGCGAGAGCGCGCTCGCGAGCATGAGGGCAAGGCCCAGGAGGACCGGCCCCAAAAGCCCCAAAAACCGAGTTCGCCAGGGGCGCGGACCGGCGCCGAAGACCGCCGAGAGCACGTTTGTGAGCGCGGTGAAGAAGTGGCTTGCGGTCCAAAAGAGCAAAAGTGCCGAGCCTAAGGTGAAGCCGGTGGCCCCGGCGGTGAGGGCCTCGAGGATCGCCCTAGCGGCGTCTTCGGCGGCGGGAAAGAGCCGGGGGACGAGGAGCCGGAGCTCGCCTTCGAAGCTTGCGTAGAGCTCGGGGCTTCGGGCGAGCACAAGGCCCGCAAGCCCGACGAGCAAAAGGAGCAGGGGAAAAAGCCCAAGCAGGGCGTAGTAGGAAAGGGCCGCGGCGAAAAGGCCAATCGGCACCTGGGCGAACCGGGCGAGGAGCCGCCGGGGGAAGGGTTCGCGCTCCACTACCGGTAGAGCTCCCGGGCGAGGACGAGCTTTTGGATCTCGCTGGTGCCCTCGTAGATCTCGGTCACCTTCGCGTCGCGGTAGTACCGTTCAAGCCGGTAGTCCCGGTGGTAGCCGTTCGCCCCCAGGATCTGGATCGCCTCGCGGGTCGCGTCCACCGCGAGCCCGCTGGCGTAGAGCTTGGCCCGGGAGGCCTCCCGGGTGAAGCGCCCGCCCTCGTCTTTTTTCCGCGCCGCCGCCCAGACGAGGAGGCGGGCCGCGGCGATCCGGGTGTCGAGGTCGGCGAGCTTGAAGGCGACGCCCTCGAACTCGCGGAGCTTCTTGCCGAACTGCACCCGCGCGTCGGCGTAGTCCCGGGCGATATCAAAGGCGGCCTGCGCGATCCCGAGGGCCTGGGCGGCGATCCCGATCCGGCCCGAGTCGAGCCCGGCGAGGGCGTGGGCAAGGCCCTTGTTCACCTGGCCGAGCACCTGCTCGTCGGGGACGAAGACCTCTTCAAGCCGCACCTCGGCGGTGTGGGCGGCGTGCAGGCCCATCTTGGCCTCGGGCGGTCCGAAGCTGAGCCCCGGGGTCCCCTTCTCGACGAGGAAGGCAGTGATGTCGGTCCGGCCCTCGCCGGTGCGGGCCATGAGCACGTAGAGGTGGGCCTGACCGGCCGAGGTGATCCAGGACTTGGTCCCCGTAAGCACCCAGCCCCCCTTGACCCGGCGGGCACGGGTTTTCATCGAGGCGGGGTCGGAGCCCGCTTCGGGCTCGGTGAGGGCGAAGGCGCCCAGCCACTCGCCCCGGGCAAGCGGCACGAGGAAGCGCTTTTTTTGCGCCTCGGTGCCGAACTTTAAAAGCATGTACTGGGGGAGCCCGCTGGTCACCGAGACGATCACCGCCACCGCCGGGTCGGCGTAGGCGATTTCCTCCAGCGCCAGCGCCCAGCTCACCGTATCCAGCCCCGCGCCGCCGTAGGCCTCGGGGGTGGTCATGCCGAGGAGCCCGAGCTCGGCAAGCTTCTTGAGCTCGGGCCAGGGAAACGCGCCGGAGGCGTCGTATTCCGGCGCTTTTGGCCAGAGTTCCTCGCGGGCGAACGCGCGGACCGTATCCCGGACCAGGCGCTGTTCGTCGGTGAGGGGCAACATCCCACCTAGCGTATCACGCCCCTACCGACGAAAAAGCGTCAGATAGCCTCCAGCTCGGCCTTGATCGCGCGTTCCAGGGCCTCGAGGTCAAACCGGTTTTCCGGCGATACCCCCACCGCAAGGGCGATCTCTGCGGCGAGCGCCCGGAAGCGGGCCTCGTCCTGCTCGGCGAGGGCGCGAAAAGCGGCCTGGATCTTCTCCAGCGTGTCCCTGAGAAGCCGCTCGACTTCCCGGATTTTTGCGTTGAGGAGTGCTTTCGCCTTCTCCCGGTCCACCTCGAGGCAGAGCCGGCCGGTCTTCAGAAGAACGCGCCGCCCCTCGGGGAGTTCTTCGAGCAGCTTAAGCTCGTTTTGGAGCGCCTTTAACCCAAGTTCCATCCGCCCCTCCTAAAAGGGCGCGGCGGGGAACCGCCGCGCCCTTTGGGACTTAGGCGTTTTTCTCGCCCTTCCGCTGTTCGGCAAGCAGGCCTTCGGCCCGGGTGTAAAGGGCGGCGATCGCCTCCTCGAGCACCCGCCGCTGGTCACGCAGGGCGAGCACCTGCTTCTTCAGGTACTCGATCGCCTCCTGGTAGGGCAGCTCCACCGAGAGGTTGCCGCCGATGCCGATCACCACCTCCTCGACTT
>JALUED010000117.1 GCA_027053145.1 Thermaceae bacterium
GTGAGGACGATCAACGCCTCCAAAAGGCGCATCCGCGTGCCCGAGAGCTGGTCGGCGAACTCCTTGAAAAAGACCACGCCGAGGCCAGAGAAGGCCGAACCCTCACGCCGCGTCACGTTCCACCCCCTCGAAGTAGGCGCGGTAGATCTCGTCGAGGCTGGGTTCCTCAAGCTCAAGCGTATAAAGCCTGCCCCCTTGTTCGACCACTGCTCGGGCGACCTCGGGTCTTAGGTCGCGCTCGGTCTCGAGCAGGTAGCCCTCCGGCTCGCGCCGCACCCGGATCACCCCGGGAAGGGCGCCAAGGGCAGCCTCGAGCCCTTCGCCCTCGGCCCGGACCCGGATGCGGTAGGCCCCGCCGAGGACCCTCTTGGCGAGCTCGGGGACGGTTCCCACGAGCTCCATGCGCCCTTTTCGGAAAAGCCCCACCCGGTCGGTGATGGACTGGACCTGGTGGAGGAGGTGGGAGGAGAGGAGGACAGTGATGCCTTGCTCCTTCAACGAGCGGATGAGCGTTAGGAACTCGTGGGCGGCATGGGGGTCGAGCCCCAGGGTGGGTTCGTCGAGGATGACGAGCTCGGGCGCTTTGAGGAGCACGTCGGCAAGCCCCAGGCGCTGCTTCATCCCCCGGGAGTAGGTGCGCACCGGGCGGTCGGCGGCCTCGAGGAGCCCCATCTGCTCCAGGAGCTCGTCGATTTTAGCTTCCACCTTTGGTCCCCGCATCCCATTCAGGGCGGCGGTGTAGCGGAGGTTTTCCCGCCCTGAAAGCTCGTCGTAGAAACCGACGGTGTCGGGGAGGTACCCGACCCTGCGCTTCACCGAAAGCGGCTCGCGCACCGGGTCGCGCCCGAGCACCCGCACCGTGCCCGCGCTGGGGTCGGTGAGGCCGAGGAGCATCAGGATGGTGGTGGTTTTCCCTGAGCCGTTCGGGCCCAGGATGCCGAAGACCTCGCCCTGCTCGACCTCGAGGTCGAGGTCCTCGACCGCCACCAGCCGCCCGTAGCGCTTGGTGAGGCCCTTGGTCTCGATCGCCGCCATCATCGCCGACCGAAGCGCGCCACCGCGAGCGCCAGGACGCCAAGCGCCACCGCCACCAGCCCCACGCCGACGATTCCCCACATCGTCGAGGTGAGCACGGTGATGCGGAAGTCGGCGGATTCAGACGTGCCGTTTTTGGGCTTGGCGGTGATCGTCACCATATAGTCGCCGGCGATCGCCTTTGCCGAGGGCTTGATCTTGGCGGTTACCTCAGCCTTTTCGCCGGCGGGGATGGACGCGACGGTCTTGGGCTCGAAGGTGACCTCCCAGCCCGAGGGCTCGAACGAGGAGAGCTCGACGTTTTTGGCCTCGGCGCTGCCTCGGTTTTTGATCACGAGTTTCAAGGGCGACTCGCGGCCGGCGTAGGCCCGACCCGAAAGCCGGCCGTCGGGCGTGGTGATGGAAAGCTCGGGCCGTCCGGTGACGATGGCCTTCAGATCGAGGCTGGCCTTGGCCTCGCCCGCCCGGGCGGTGACGTGAATCTTGTACTCGCCGGCCTGCACTTTTGGCGGCGGGCTCACCTCGATGTCAAGATCCTTGGTCTCGCCCGCCTTGATCGGCAGGGTGGTCACCTCCTGGCTGGAGAACTGCGGCTTGAAAACGACCTCGAAGCCCTCGGGGGCGTCGGCCTCAAGGCCCACGAGGAGGTCTTGGTCGGACTCGTTTTTGAGCGTCGCCCGGTAGCGGAAGGTGGTGGTGGGGGTGCCCTTCAAGACGGGGAGCTCGACCTCGAGCTTCAGGGAGGGCGGGAGCACCTTGCCCACGGTGAGGACGATGGGGAGCTCGCTTGTGGCCGCTTTGCCTTGCGCCACCACGGTCATCGGGTAACGCCCTTCCTTCACCCCCTCGGGGACCTCGACCCTAAGGGTCAGGTGCTGGCTTTCGCCGGGGGCGAGGAAGGCGGCTTCGACCACCCGCCCGTTGCCGAGGAAGGCGGCGGTCCACCCCTCGGGAACGCCCTCGACCCGAAGCCGCACGTACTGCGGGGGCAGCCCGAAGTTCTTGAGCTCAAGGGAGAGGTTCACCACCTCCCCGGCCTTGACCGTGAGGGCGGGGTAGGGGGTGCCGACGACGAGGCCCTTATAGTCCACCTTCCCTTGCGCAAAAGCCACCGCAAGCGCGAGCACCACTCCCGCAAGTCTCCGCATCGCTCACCTCCTCTTGCGCATCAAAGTATCCCTAAGCCCGATTTAAAAATATGAACCGCAGGCGCGCAAGCACCCGCGGTTTTTGCCCCAGGGGTGCCCTACTCCGGCTCGCGAAGGACGGCGCCCTTCGAGGCGTTGGTCACGAGCGCGCGGTAGCGTTTGAGCCAGGAGCCGTTCACCGGCTTTACAAGCGGTTTAAAGCGGGCCCGCCGCCTTGCCAGCTCGGCCTCGTCCACGAGAAGGTCCACCCGGCCCTCGATCAGGTCGATCGCGATCGGGTCGCCTTCCTCGACAAGGCCGATCGGCCCGCCCTCGGCAGCCTCGGGGGAGACGTGGCCGATGGCCGCGCCCCGGGTTCCGCCGGAGAAGCGCCCGTCGGTGACGAGGGCCACCGAGTCGCCGAGCCCCATGCCGACGAGCGCCGAGG
>JALUED010000118.1 GCA_027053145.1 Thermaceae bacterium
CAAGGCGGCGCTGGTTGGAAACGTCGTAAACCCCGCCCACGGCCTCGGTGTGCTCGCCGTGGGTGCCCCGGACCTGGAGGTCGTGGGCACGGGCGATGGCCTTGACCTCGTCCTCGGCGAGGTGGGGCAGGCGGATGTGGACGCTTGCCCGCATCGCCGTGCCCAGGTTGGTGGGGCAGCTCGTGAGGTAGCCGAGGCGCTTGGAGTAGGCGAAGGTGAGGCGGTCCTCGAGCAGGGCGAGGGCCTTGGCGAGGCGAGTAAAGACGCGTTTTAGGTCGGCGCCCCTTTCCATGCTGATGATCCTCAGCTGGTCCTCCTCGTTCACCCAGACGAGGAAGGTCCTCGCCTCGTTCATATAGACGCCGCGGGCGTCCGGCCAGTCGCGGAAAAAGCCCCCGGCCTCGAGGAAGCTGTCCTCGGCTTTGAAGAGGAGGTGGGCTTCAACGAGCCGCCTCTTTGTGTCCTCGTCCATGGCGGAAAGGGGCAGGTATTCCCCCGAGAGCTCCCCGGGGAGGGTGGCAAGCGCCCGCACGATGGCGCGCTCCGCCATCCGCCGCTCGCGTTTCGTGATCACCGGGCCGAAGGGAAAGCAGCAGAGGTTTCTCGCCACCCGAACCCGGGTGGAAAGCACGAAGCGGCCCTCGGGGTCGGGGTTTTCGATTTCAAGATGGGCGGGGTCGAGGTCCGAAGTGTGCCGGTCTTCAGGCCCAAAGCCGTGGTAGGCGGCGATGATGGGGTCAAAAAGGGGCGCAAAGACCTCGTAGCTCTCCTCGTCGCCGGCGTAGACGCCGATCGCCGAGTCGGGGTTTTTAAGCCCCGAGGCGATCAGGTGCTCGAGCCGGACCCCGAAGTAGGTCTCGCGGTCCTTGAGGGCATCAAAGACCTCGGGGGTGAAGAAGCGGGCGAGGAGGGAGTTGCCCTCGATTTTGGGGTAGTCCATACCCCAGTTTACGCGCTAGGGGTGGAGCCCCGGCCACTCGAGGCCCGTCTTCTCGTCCCACCCCATGCGAATATTCAGCGCCTGAATGGCGTGGCCGGCGGTGCCTTTGACCAGGTTGTCAATCGCCGAGATCACCACCAGCCGACCGGTGTCGGCCTCGAGCTCAAACCCCACCTCGGCGTAGTTCGTCCCCTCGACGACCTTGGGGTCGGGGTAGCGGAATAGGCCCCGCTTTTGCTTGACGACCCGCACGAAGGGGGCGTCCCGGTAGACCTCGCGGTAGGCGGAAAAGACGTCGCGCTCAGATAGGCCATCCTGCAAAAAGAGCTGCGCGGTCATCAGCACGCCCCGGATGCGGTCGGTGGCGATCGCGGTCATGTGGACTTCGACCTCGCCGGGCAGGTACTCGATCACCTCGGCGGTGTGGCGGTGGCCGGTGGCCTTGTAGACCCGGTAGGAGCCGGCGCGCTCGGGGTGGTGGCTCGCCGCGCTGGGCTCGGCGCCGCCCTCGGAGGTGCCGACCAGCACGGTGACGAAGACCGGCCCCGGCTTCACGACGCCGGTCTTGTAGAGGGGGTAGAGGGCGATCAGCGTGGCGGTGGCATTGCAGCCGGCGCCGGCGAGGTAGTCCTTTTGCAGGATTTCCTCCCGGTTCACCTCGGGGTTTGCGTAGGCGAACTTGGGAAGGAGATCGGGCCGGGGGTGGGGCCCGCCGTAGTACTTTTCGTAGAGGTCCGCGCGCTTCAAACGAAAGTCGGCGGAGAGGTCAATGACGTATTTCGCCCTCCCCGCGTACTTCTCGAACTCCTTCGCGGCGAGGCCGTGGGGCAGGGCGAGGACGACGAGGTCGGCGTCCTGGATCTCGTCGGGGCTTGTGAACTTGAGGCTTGTGAGGCCGCGGAGGTTCGGGTGGACGAAGGCGACGGGAACGCCGGCGTGCTTGCGCGAGGTGGCCTGGACGACCTCGAGGTGAGGGTGCAAAAGCGCAAGCCGCAAAAACTCACCCCCGGCGTAGCCGGAAGCGCCGACGATGACGGTGGAGAGCCGGTCCATGGGGGAGATCATAGCCGAGGATGCCAGAGCGCGGCCAAGGGAACCGCGTAAAGGTCCTTGCCCAGGGGCAAAACCCGATCGCCCCCGTAGAGGACCACGCCCTGGAAAAACCGCTTGCCGGCGGCCTCCTGGAGCGCTCGCAGACCGGCGAGGTCGCGGTCGCCAAGGGTCTTCGCCCGCTTGACCTCGACGCCCACCAGGCGGCCGGCGGGGGCTTCAAGCACCGCGTCTACCTCGTGGCCGCCTGCGGTGCGGAAATGGTAGAGCCGGGGCTCGGGTTCGAGCCAGCTCGCTTGTTTTTTGAGTTCAAGAAGCACGAGGGTTTCGAGGAGCCGGCCCGCGAAGGCGGGGTCTTGCCCCAGCGCTTCCAATGAGCCGAGCGCCAAAAAGAGCGCGAGCGCGGGGTCGTTGAGGAGCAGCTTGGGGCGCTTGGCGAGGCGCTTGCCCGGGTTTTTGGCCCAGGCCGGTAGCTTGACGAGCAGGAAAACCCTTTCGAAGAGCTCGGCGTAGCGCCGGGCGGTGGCGGCGGGAAGGCCGACCTCGTGGCCGAGGGCGGAGAGGTTTTGGGGGGTGGCGGTCCGCTGGGCAAGGAGCCTTAAAAGG
>JALUED010000119.1:0-528 GCA_027053145.1 Thermaceae bacterium
AAAGGAGGAGTCCGGGGTCAGCCACTTCCTTGAGCACATGGTCTTCAAGGGCCCCGAGGAGATGGACGCCTACGCGGTGAACCTCGCCTTCGACGAGTTGGGCGCCCAGTACAACGCCTTTACTTCGGAGGAGAACACCGTCTACTACGGCGCGGTGCTCCCCGAGCTGCTTCCCGACCTCCTTTCGCTTTTTACGAAGTTGATGCGCCCTGCGCTCCGCGAGGCCGACTTCGAGATGGAGCGGAAGGTGATCCTCGAGGAAATCGCCCTCTACGAAGACCGCCCCGACTATGTCGCCTTTGAGCGGGCGCGGGAGCGCTATTTCCGAGGGCATCCGCTCGCGAACCGGGTGCTCGGCACCAGGGAGAGCATTTCTTCCATGACCCGCGAGCAAATGGCCGCCTACCACGCGCGGCGCTACGTGCCCGGCAACATGGTGCTCGCGTTCGCCGGCCGGCTCGACTGGGAGCGGGTTTTGGACCTCTCGGCGCGGCTTACCGAGGACTGGCGGCCGGCGAACGCGAGCAC
>JALUED010000119.1:538-2545 GCA_027053145.1 Thermaceae bacterium
GGCGAGGCGGGGCGCGAACGTCCGCCCTTTTGGCCTGAGCCGGCCCGGTTTCGCGAACCCTACCTCCGGGCCCGGCAGACCTACTTCGTCGGGCTCTTCCCGGGGTTTTCCGCCACCGATCCCAGGCGCTACGCTGGCGCGGTGCTCGCGAGCATCCTGGGCGACGCGGGCAACAGCCGGCTCCACTGGGCGCTCGTGGACAAGGGGCTTGTCGAACACGCTTCGGCGGGCCACGAGGAAAACGACGGGCTTGGGACCTTTTACCTGCACGCAAGCGCCCGGCCCGAGAACGAGGAGGCGGTGGCCGAGGCGATCCATGCCGAGCTCCGCCGCCTTTCGAGCGCGCCCCCGAGTGCGGAGGAGCTCGCCCGGGCTAAGACCAAGGCCAAGACCCAGGTCGTCTTCGCCGGCGAGACCCCGATGAAGCGGCTTTTTCACCTGGGGCTTTCCTACGTCTACACGGGCCGTTACGAGCCGCTTTCGGAGGTGCTTGCCCGCATCGAGGCGTTGACCCTAGACGACCTGTTTGGGGTCTTGGCCGAAGGCCCCTTTGAAAAGGGGCTTTGCTACCGGCTCGTGCCCGGCGGGGAGTGAGGTGCGGCAGGCCTTTTTCGCCTTCGCGCTCTTTGCCCTGGCCTTGGCCCAAACGGGGCTAGAGCGCGAGGTTTTCGACGGGGCGAACGCCGCTCGCGTTCGGGCCAGGGTGCCGGCGCTTGCCTTCGACCCCGGGCTCTACCGCGCCGCCCGCGCCCACGCCGAGGACATGCTCCGCCGCGGCTACTTCGGCCACGAGGCCCCCGGAGGGCCGAGCCTTGCCGAGCGGCTCTGGCGGGCCGGGGTTTACGCGGTGCGGGTGGCGGAAAACCTCTACGAGCTCGAGGGCCCCTACCTGCCCGCCGACTTTGCCCGCCGGGCGGTCGCGGCTTGGCTGGAAAGCCCAGGCCATCGGAAAAACCTCCTCGACCCCGGCTTTGACCGCATGGCGGTGGCGGTCTTGGCCCGGGGGGAACGCTACGTTGCGGTGCAGGAGTTTGCCTACCGCCCCTTTGCCCTCGCGGTGGACCGCCGTTCCGCGGCGGGCGCGGTGGCGGAGGTGCGGCTATTTGGCACCGCCCGCCGGCCCCTTGTTCTGCTCTATAAGGAGCGCCCCCTTGCCGAGTTTGCCCCGGGGCCGGTGCGCTTTTTCGTGGACCTGCCCGAGGGTGCGCGGCCGGTCCTCGCCTTTCGGGCGCCGGAGGGCTACTTAAGGGAGGCGCGCTGCCCCGAGGCGTGCCCGCGGCTTGGGGTGCGCTTCGAGGTTTTGCGCAAGGAGCGGCCAGGCTACCGCCTCTCGCTCGGGCTTCCCCCCGGCCGCTACGTCCTCGCCTTTGGCGAGGAGCCCCGCTTTCTTGCGGAGGTGGAGGGGAGCTCTACCCTCTTTGCCCCCCGGAGCTGGCGCTACCTCTGGGTGGGGCGGGGGACGACGCTTTCCCACCGGGTGCCGCTTTTTTAGCCGATGCGCTCTTTTCCGAAGTAGGGAACGAGGGCCTTGGGCAGGCGAACGGTGCCGTCAGCCTGCTGGTGGTTTTCCAAGAGGGCGGCGATCACCCGGGGGAAGGCGAGGCCGGAGCCGTTTAGGGTGTGGACGAACGCGGGCTTTTTCCCCTTTTCCCGAAAGCGCAGGTTCATGCGCCGGGCCTGGTAGTCCTCGAGGTTCGAAATCGAGCTCACCTCCAGCCACTTCTCCTGGCCGGCCGAGTAGACCTCGAGGTCGTACTTTTTCGCCTGGGTGAAGCCCATGTCGCCGGTGCACATGAGGAGGCGCCGGTAGGGGAGTTCAAGGAGCTCAAGGAGCTCCTCGGCCTGCCGGGTGAGCCGCTCAAGCCATTCGTAGGACTCGTCGGGGTGGCTGATCACCACCATCTCCACCTTGTCGAACTGGTGGAGGCGGTTGAGCCCCCGCACGTCCTTGCCGTAGGAGCCGGCCTCGACCCGGAAGTTCGGGGTGTAGCTGGTGTACTTCTTGGG
>JALUED010000120.1 GCA_027053145.1 Thermaceae bacterium
ACCGGCGGGATGCCCTCGACCCACTCGGCTACCGTGAGCGCCCTTGCGGTCTCGGTGGCGTTTGCCGAGGGCTGGGATAGCCCGCTTTTTGCCGTGGCCGCGATCTTCGCCCTGGTGGTGATGTACGACGCGGCCGGCATCCGCCGCGAGGCCGGGCGGCAGGCGGAGCTTTTAAACCAGCTGATCCGGGAGTTCCAGGACGTCTTCGAAAAGGGCTTGGCCCAGGGTCCGCTCAAGGAGCTTTTGGGGCACAGCTACCTCGAGGTCCTGGTCGGGGCCCTGCTTGGGGCGCTTGTGGCCTGGGTAAGCTTCCGCTTCCTCTAGGCCGGAGGCCCCGGGGCCCGTGTAAAATTTGACCGAGTATAGGAACGTTGGGGGTGGCCATGCTCACGCCGGTGGAAAAACTCCTCTTCCTCGCCGCCGCCGCTTTGAGCCTTTACTTCGGCGGCCTCGGCTTCTATCGCATCTACCTTGCTTGGCGTCGGGGAAAGCCCGAGGACCGTTTTGATCACCTTCCTGAACGGGTCGGGCGGGCGCTTTGGCTCGTCCTCACCCAGCAGACGGTCTTCAAGCGGCGACCGGTGGCTTCGTTCTTCCACGCTTTGGTTTTCTACGGTTTCGTCTACTACGTGCTCGTTAACTTGGTGGACGTCCTCGAGGGCTTTTTCCCCTGGGAAGCAAGGGGCGGGGTGTGGAACCTCCACAACCTGCTCGCCGACCTCTTTTCCGCCTCCGTTCTCGTCGGCATCGTGGCCCTGATGGTCCGTCGCTTTCTCGTTCGCCCGGCCGAGCTCTTCGTGGGGCCCCACGTTCCCCTGCACGAAAAGGCTCGGGCCGGGATCCAACGCGATTCGGCGATCGTCGGCGCCTTCATCTTCTTCCACGTCTCCTCCCGGCTCCTCTCCAAGGCCGCCCGGCTCGCCCAGACCGGGCCCGACCCCTACCAGCCGGTGGCGAGCCTTTTGAGCGCCCTCTTCGCCGGGCTTCCCCCCTCCGGCCAGGGGCTTTGGGAGCACCTTTTTTGGTGGGGCGCGCTCGGCTCGATCTTGGCCTTTATCCCCTACTTCCCGCGTTCCAAGCACCTTCACCTTTTGGTCTCCGGCATCAAGCTAACCTTTCGGAAAGCGGTGCCCGGAGCACTCGATCCGATGGACTTCGAGGACGAGTCGGCGGAGACCTTTGGCGTCGCGAAGCTGGAGGACTTCACCTGGCCGCGCCTCGTGGATCCCTACGCCTGCATCATGTGCAACCGTTGCCAGGAGGCCTGCCCTGCCTACACCACCGGCAAGCCGCTCTCCCCCTCGGCCCTCGTCATCAGCGAGCGCTACGAGCTCAGCGACATCCTTCCCGACTTCGCCGCCGGTAAGGAAAGCCCAAGGCCCCTGCTCGCCTTCGCCATCAATGAGGAAGCCCTTTGGTCCTGCACTACCTGCATGGCCTGCGTCGAGGTCTGTCCAGTGGGGAACGAGCCCATGCTCCACATCACCGACCTCCGCCGCGAGCGGGTCTTGATGGAGGGGGCTTTCCCCACCGAGCTGCAAAACGCCTTTCGGGGTATGGAGCGTGCCGGCAATCCTTGGGGGATGGCCGCCGAAAAGCGCATGGATTGGGCCGAGGGCCTGCCCTTTAAAGTGCCTACGGTGGCGGAGAACCCCAACCCCGAGGTGCTCTACTGGGTGGGCTGCGCCGCCAGCTACGACCCCCGGGCCCAGAAGATCGCCCGGGCGATGGCGACGATCCTCGACGCCGCCGGGGTGGACTGGGCGGTGCTCGGTAAGGAGGAAAAGTGCAGCGGCGACGCGGCCCGGCGGGCGGGGAACGAGTACCTTTTCGTCCAGCTTGCCACCGAAAACGTCGCGAAGCTGAACGCGGCGAACCCGAAGGTGATCGTCACCACCTGCCCCCACTGCTACCACACGATCAAAAACGAGTACCCCCAGTTTGGGGGCCGCTACGTGGTCAAGCACCACACCGAGTTCATCCAGGAGCTCATCGAGGCGAAGCGGTTGCCGCTTTTCCCCCTCCTCGAGGGCCGGGCGACCTACCACGACCCCTGCTACCTGGGCCGGCACAACGGCGTCTACGATCCGCCCCGAAACCTCGTGGCCGAGGTGGGGTTTTCCCTCGCCGAGCCGAAGCGCACCCGGGAAGGGAGCTTTTGTTGCGGCGCCGGGGGAGCGCAGTTTTGGAAGGAGGAAGGTCCGGGCAAGATGCGGATCTCGGAAAACCGCTACCGGGAGCTCAAAGGGACCGGGGCCGAGGTCATCGCCACCGCCTGCCCCCTTTGCATGCGCATGTTCGAGGACGAGGCGGCCCAGGACGGCGAGGGGGCGCCCCGGGTCCGGGACCTCGCCGAGCTTGTGGCCGAGGCGATCGAGGAGGAGCGCCGCCGTATCGGCACGCTCAAGGCCTGATACCGGGGTAGGGTAGACGGCCCCTTTATCCGAGTGCTTTAGTCGGATATAATGCGGGCCATGAGCGAGGAGACCAAGGCCCCCGAGG
>JALUED010000121.1 GCA_027053145.1 Thermaceae bacterium
CGTGCACCAAAGAAGCCAGGACCCGCTCGCCCATCGGGTGCGGAGCGGGTGCCGGGTCCTGGAACTGAGCCGGGAAAACCGCGAGCGGGCTCCGGCCTGGCTCGCCGAGGTCCGAGAGGAGGTCTAGCCGTGGAGGAACTCAGGAAGGTGCTCGAGGGCAAGGCGCTGAGCGAGGACGAGGCTTACCGGCTGATGCAGGCGGTGATGGCCGGCGCGCTCACCCCGGTCCAAACCGCCGGAATGCTGGTGGGGCTCAAAGTGCGGGGCGAGCGCGAGGAGGAGATCGCCGGGTTTGCCCGGGCGATGCGGGAGGCGGCGACGCCGGTGCCGCTTGACGGGCTCGAGGCGCTCGACATCGTCGGCACCGGCGGCGACGGCAAGGGCACCTTTAACCTCTCCACCGCCGCCGCCTTCGTCGCCGCCGCCGCCGGGATCCCGGTGGCCAAGCACGGCAACCGGGCGGCGAGCTCGAAGTCGGGCTCGGCGGATGTCCTCGAGGCCCTCGGCGCCCGGATCGAGCTCGGGCCCGAGGCGGTGGCGAGGCTCGTCCGCGAGGTGGGGATCGGCTTCCTCTTTGCCCGAAGCTTCCACCCGGCGATGCGGCACGTCGCCCCGGTGCGCTCGGAGCTAAAAGTCCGCACCGTCTTCAACCTGCTCGGGCCGCTCACGAACCCCGCCCGGCCCGCCTACTTCCTGCTCGGGGTCTTCGACCCCGCGCTTCTTCTGCCCATGGCCAAGGCGCTTTCTGCCCTCGGGGTCAAGCGGGCGCTCGTCGTCCACGGCGAGGGGGCGGACGAGCTTGTGCTCGGGGAGAACGAGGTGGTGGAGCTCAGCGGGGGCGAGCTTCGGCGCTACCGCCTCCACGCCCAGGCGCTTGGGCTCAAGCCCGCGCCGATCGAGGCCTTAAAGGGCGGCACCCCGAAGGAGAACGCCGAGCTCATCCAAAGGATCCTCGCGGGCAAAGAGCAGGGCCCCAAGGCCGACGCGGTGGCCCTGAACGCGGGCGCCGCGATCTACGCCGCCGGCCGGGCGGAAAGCCTCGCCGAGGGGGTCGAGCGGGCCCGGGCCCTCCTCCTTGAAGGGGCGCCCGCGCGGGTGCTCGAGCGGTTCGTGGCGGAAAGCCAGCGGGGCTAGCGGGAGGGCTGGCCGATCCGTGTTTCGGAACCTGGGCGACTACCTAAATGCCCTAAGCGCGCGGGGCGAGCTCTTACGGATTCCCGAGCCGGTCTCGGCCGAGCTCGAGGTCACCGCCCTCGCCGACCGCGCCTTTAAAAAGGGCGGCCCCGCCCTCCTCTTCGAAAACGTCGTGGGGCGGGATTTCCCCCTGGTGATCGGGCTCTTCGGCACCCCCGAGCGCACCGCCTTCGCGCTCGGGGTCCGCCGCCTCGACGAGCTCGCCGAGCGGGTCGAACGGCTCCTCGCCCTTGCCCCCGAACCCGGCCTTAGGGGGCTTGTGGCCCTACTCCCCAAGCTCAAGGACCTAAAAGGGCTCTTTCCCAAAAGGGTAAAAAGGGCGCCGGTGCAGGAGGTCGTCCTCAAGGGGGAGGCGGTGGACCTCTCCCGCCTCCCGGTGCAGAAGTGCTGGCCCAAGGACGGCGGCCCCTTTATCACCCTGCCCCAGGTGATCACCAAGGACCCCGAGACCGGCGAACTCAACGTCGGCATGTACCGGATGCAGGTGGTGGGGCGGAATAAGACCCTCATGCACTGGCAGCTCCACAAGACCGGCCGCCGCCACTTCGAAAAGGCAAAGGCCCTCGGCAAGCGGCTTGAGGTCGCGGTGGCCCTGGGCGGCGACCCCGTGCTCGCCTACGCCGCCACCGCCCCGCTCCCCGAGCTCCCCGGGATCAGCGAGTACCACCTGGCGGGCTTCCTCCGGGGGCGGCCGGTGGAGCTCGTGCGGGCGAAGACGGTGGATCTTCCCGTGCCCGCCGAGGCCGAGTTCGTGCTTGAGGGCTACGTGGACCCGGCGGAGCCCTTGGAGCTTGAAGGCCCTTTTGGCGACCACACCGGCTTTTACACCCCTATAGACCGCTTCCCCGTCTTCCACGTCACCGCCCTCACCCACCGCAAACGGGCGGTCTACCCCTCGACCATCGTCGGCGTGCCCCCGATGGAAGACGCCTGGCTGATCGAAGCGAGCGAGCGCCTCTTCCTCCCCTCGGCCCGGGCCCTCCTCCCCGAGCTCGCCGACTACCACATGCCCCCCGAGGGGGTGGCCCACAACTGGGTGAACCTGAGCATCCATAAGCGCTTTCCCGGCCAGGCCTTCAAGGCCGCCTACGCCCTTTTGGGCCTCGGGCAGATGAGCCTCGCCAAGATGCTGGTGGTGGTGGACGCGGACGTCCCGGTGAAACCCGGCTTCCCCGCCCTCCTTCAGGCGGTGGCGAACCTGGATCCCGCGGCCCACGTCGTCTTCTTGAAGGGCCCCCTCGACGAGCTCGACCACGCCCCAAAGGCGGTGGCCTTTGGCGGCAAGCTCGTCCTGGAC
>JALUED010000122.1 GCA_027053145.1 Thermaceae bacterium
CTGCCCCGAAAGCTCGAGCACCTCCCAGCCCCCGCCCCTGAGGGTGAGCCTTCCCCGGCCCTCGAGGGGAAGCGCGGCGCCGAAGTGCCGGGCTACCGCCCGCCAGGTGGGCTCGGCCTCGACGGAAAAGCGGTAGCGCTCCCCCTTCCAGTTCACCTCCACGCGCGCCCGGACCGGCCCCTCCAGGCCCCTTCCCGAAAGCTCGGCCACCAGGCGATCCGGGAAAAGGCGAACCTCCCCCCCTACGCCCTCGAGGGGGAAGCCCACTCCCGAGAGCCGACCCCCTTCCACCCGGCCCTCGCCGGAGATCCCCTCCTTCAAAAAGCGAACCCGGCCCGAAAGCTCGCCCGCCTCGATCTCGGGGTACCAGTAGGAAAGGGCCTTTAGCGGCGCCCGGAAACGAAACTCGGGCACCCCTTCGAGCCCAAGCTCGCCGTGGACCTCTCCTCCCGGCAGTTTCACCCGAACGCGGTAGGGGCCCCGACCCTCAATCGTCGCCGCAAGCGGAGGGAGGCTCCAAGCCGCATCCTCGCCGATCCTGACCCGAACGCGCGCCAGGGAAAGCTCGGTGAGCACCGGCCGCACCGGCGGCGCCCCTCCCCTGCCGCCCCCCTCCGGAAAAAGGGTGCGCCAGCTCAGGGCAACCTCACCGTCCGAAAGGGCGAGCGAAAGCGGAAGCCTCCCCCCGAAAAGCCCGAGCAACTGGTAGCCAAGGCGAAGCCGACCGGCCCGAAGCTCAAGGCCCCTGCCCCGAAGGTGGACGTCCTCAAGCGTTAGGCCCAAAAGGGCGTACCCCCGCACCCGCCTCACCTCCAGGCGGAACCCCGCCCGCTCGGCGCCGTAGACGAGGCCCGCCCGCAAAAGCGGAGGCAGTCCGGGAAGGAGCAGCAAAAGGAGCAGGAAAAGCGGCCAAAGCCGGCGCACGACCTTCCAGCCTACCCCCGGACGCGGTGGGATAGATTAGCGGTATGAAGCGCCGGCTGGTGGCTTTGGTGAGTGGTCGGGTGCAGGGCGTGGGGTACCGCGCCTTCGCCCGGCGAAAGGCGGAGGAGCTTGGCCTTTCCGGCTACGCCGAAAACCTCCCGGACGGCCGGGTCGAGGTGGTGGCCGAGGGCGAGGAGGAGGATTTGAAGGTGTTCCTCGAGTTTCTGAAGAGGGGCCCCCGCCTCGCCGAGGTCCGGGCGGTCGAAGCGGAGTGGGGCGAGCCCGTCGGACTCCAGGGATTCCATGTCTACTGAGATCCCGGTCCTCGACCAGGGCTTCGTGCGGCTTGTCGAGCGGATGGGCTCGGACGCCGCGATCGTCCGCGCCGCCCGGGTCTCCTACGGCGAGGGCACCAAGACGGTGCGGGAGGACACCGCCCTGATCGACTACCTGATGCGCCACCGCCACACCAGCCCCTTCGAGATGGTCGAGTTCGTCTTCCACGTGCGGGCGCCGATCTTCGTCGCCCGCCAGTGGTTCCGCCACCGCACCGCAAGCTTCAGCGAGGTCTCGGGGCGGTATTCGGTCCTCGAGGACCGCTTCTACCGCCCCGCCGCCTGGCGGGCCCAGGACCCGGCGAACCGCCAGGGCTCGCGCGGCGGGCGCGCGGACCCCGAGGCCGACCGGCAGCTCGAAGCGGCTTACCGGGAGGCCTACCGCGCCTACCGGGAGCTCCTAGACCGGGGGGTCGCCCGCGAGGAGGCGCGGATCGTGCTGCCCCTCGGGCTCTACACCGAGTTCTACTTCAAGCAGGACCTCCATAACCTCTTTCACTTCCTAAAGCTCCGCCTTGCCCCGGACGCCCAGTACGAGATCCGGGCCTACGCCCGGGCGATCGCCGAGATCGTCAAAGCGCACGTCCCCCTCGCCTGGGCTGCCTTCGAGGAGCACGTCCTACACGGCCAAAACCTTTCCAGAAGCGAGCTTTCCGCCCTCGCCGAGCTCCTCGATCCCGACGCCTACGCCGAGGCCCTCCGGCGGCGCGGGCTCAAAAAGAGCCGCATCCGCGAGGCCCTTGCCAAGATCTGGGGCGAGGAGGGCTAGCTACTCGGTGCTTACCTCCTGGTCCTCCTGGGCCCGGAGTGGCACCAACATCAAGAAGTGCCGCTCCGGCCGGGTGGCGAGCAGGGCGATCTGGTCGGCGCGCTCGTGCCGCTCGGCCTCCCGGAGCACCGCTTCGTAGCGGCCAAGCAGCTCGCGGACGTCGGCCGCCCCCTCTTCGTCCAGGGGCAAAAGGCGCACCTTCGCCCCCTTGGCGAGCCGGCGCCGGTAGGCAGCCTCGTCAAGCCCCATTTCCGGCCAGCGGCGGAGGTAAACCCGCCCCCCGGTCATCCCGCTCGCCATCCAGGGGCCGGGGTCCCCGAGGACCACCGCCCGGCCCCGGGTCATGTACTCGAAGGCAAACCCCTTGAGGTTCGCCCGCGTACCTAGGTTCCCGAGCTCGTCGGCAAGCGGCCGTTCGGGCTCGCCGGCGAGCACCACGTCGGCGCCGGAGAGCCGGATGCAGCAGCGGCTGTCGGCGTAGCCCTCAACCACGAAAAACCCCTGGATCGCCCCATAGGCAAAGGACTTACCCACCGACCCATCCACGTACACGCCGTAAGGGTTCTTCCCCTTTAAAACCAGCACCTCGCCGCCGAAGGCGCTCTTTCCCACCCCGTCCTGGGCCCCGCCCTCGACCACGATGCGGATGGGATCGAGGTTAAAGGCCCCAAGCCCGTTCCCGGCCACGCTGCCGGCGTCGAAGCGGAGCTCGACCTCAGCCTCAAACGCCTTGCCCGCAAGACGGCGCCGGGCCAGCTCGCCGGCGAGGTGGGTGCCGAGGGCGCGGTCGGCCGAGCCCACCGGCCCCTCCTGAAAGACGAGCTCGCGCTCGCCCCGCTTGTAGGCGGCGAGCACCACCCGGGAGATCGAGCGGGTAAGCTCGTTGGTGGGCCGCCGGAGCACCTTGGCACCGCGATCCTCGCGCCACTCGGGCGGCTCCACCGGCAAGAAAAGGTATTCCAGATCCAAAAGCTCGTGCCCGGCGGCCTGGAAAAGCAGGTCGCTCCGGCCCACAAGCTCGGAGAGGCTCCTGGCCCCAAGCCGGGCCACGTGCTTCCTAAGCTCGTCGCCCATCGCACCGAAGAAGGTAACCAGGTGCTCGACCGCGGGATCCAAGCGCCGGGGCACAAAGCGTTTCAAGCCAAGCCGCCGGGCCTCCTCCTCGCTTTCGATCTGGGTGGCGATCCCCACGTGGCAGGTGTTGTACTGGCAGCCCCGGCAAACGGTGCAACCGATCGCCACCATCGCCATGGTTCCAAACCCCACCCGGTCGGCGCCGAGGAGCACCATGCGCAGCACGTCGTAGGCGGTTCGGAGCCCCCCGTCCGCCCAAAGCTCGACCCGGTCGCGAAGCCCAGCCCGCACCAGCGCGCGGTGGGCCCGGCGCACCCCAAGCTCGACCGGAAGCCCGGCGTACTTGATGGCGTGCTCACGCGCGGCCCCGGTGCCCCCCTCGAAGCCCGACAGGTTGATGATGTCGGCCCCCGCCTTGGCGATTCCGACGGCGATGGTGCCGATGCCGGGAATCACCGGCACCTTGACCGAAACCTTAGCCTCGGGGTTTACGGTCTTGAGCTCCTCCACAAGCTGGGCCAGGTCCTCGATCGAGTAGAGGTCGTGGTTGTTGGAGGGGCTAATCAGGTCCACCCCGGGAACCGCGTTGCGGGCCGCGGCCACCTTGGCGGTGACCTTTTTGCCGGGAAGGTGGCCGCCCTCGCCGGGCTTCGCCCCCTGGCCGATCTTGATCTCGATCACCGCCGCCGAGTTGAGCATGAGGGCGTGGACCCCAAACCGCCCCGAGGCCACCTGTTGGCCGCGCCAGCGGTTGTACTTCCCAAGCAGGTCGGGGATCTCACCGCCCTCGCCGTTCATCGCCAGCATGTTGAGCTCGCGGGCGGCCTCGACGTAGGCACGGAAGGCGGTCTCGCCCTGGGAGCCAAAGCTCATCGCACTGATCACAAAGGGAAGCGAGTGGCCGCCCACCGAAAGGTCCACCTCGTGGGGCTCGACGGCGCTTGCCTCGGGGAAGCGGACCTCAAGCAGGTGGCGGGCGGCGACCGGGGCCTCGCGTTCAAGCGCCCGCACCTTGGCCTCGTAGTCCTCGAACGAGGCCCGCCCCATCGCCACCTGCTGGGCCGCCTTGTAGATCCGGGGGCTCATGCGAAACTCCCGGGGCGGGCGCACCTTCTCGGCGCTGAGGAAGTCGAGCCGCCCAAGCAGGGTGCGCTCAAGCTCGGCAAAGCCGTAGCCGCGCCCCTCGGACGCGAAAAAGCTCCGCACGCCGAAGCGCTCGGCAAGTTCGGGGGCAAGGCCAATGGCGGAAAAAACCCGACCGTAGCCCCGAAGCTCGTGAATACCCATCGTGCTCATCACCTTCTCCATGCCCTTTTTCAGGGCATCGAGAAGGTTCAGGACGCCCTCGACCCCGGCGACTGCAAGCGCTTCCGCCTGCATCAGCCAAGGCGCGACCGCGTCGGCGCCGAGGCCAAGCGCAAGCATCAGGTCGTGAAGGTTCCGGATCCCGCCCGAGCGCACGAGGATCGAGGTCCGCCGCCGGAGGGCGATCCCCCGATCGTCCCGGGCCTCGGCGAGCCGGCGCTCCACCTCGGCGAGCGCCAGGTGCACGTCGATCCAGACCCCGCCCTCGAAGGCCTCGCGGTCGTCAAGGACAAGCAGCTCGGCACCCGCCTCTGCCGCGCGGACGGCCTCGTCGCCAAGGCGCTTAAGCCCAGCGAGCAGGCCTTCCTCCACCGAAAACTTGGGCACAAGCACAGCGTGTTTGAGGCGGCCGAGAAGGGCGTCGGTGGTGAGCGTGCCGCGGCCCGCAGCGACCGATTCGGCCTCGGGAAAGGTGGGCTCGACCAAGAGGGGAAGGAGGAGCTCGACCACCTCCCCGCCCCCGCTCCCGTCGGGAAGCGCGCGCCGCCCGAGCACCGCGCGGGTCGAGAAATGTTCGACCTCGCGTTCGCGGTCGAGGGCCGGGTTGGTGACCACCGCGACCGTTTCCTTGAAGAACTCGGCGAGGTTTGGGCGCTCGGGGTCAAGGGCGGCAAGCGGGGCGTCCCAACCGAGGCTCCCCACCGGCTCCCGGCCGGTCTTGGCCAGGGCCTCGAGGTACCGCCCATCCCAGCGGTCCCAGCCGAACGCCCGCTTGAGCCCCATCGAAGGCGGAGCGAAAACGGCGGCCTGCCCCTTCGCGCCTCCGGCAAGCCCCGCCGCGCCTTTGGGCCCGTTTAGGCGGACGCGCACCCCTTCGGAAAGGGCGTTTCGGCGAAGCGTACGCTCCAGCACGAGCCGCTGGTGCCGGTCGTGGGAGAGCACCCGCACCCCTTCGTCGGCTAGCCGCACGGTCACCCGCTCGCCCGGCGCCAGGGGCCTCGGCTCCCGAACGAACTCCTCGGCGCTAAAGACCCCTCGCTCGGAGGAAAAGACGTACTCGTAGGGCGTCTCCACGAACCAAAGGGGGCGGAGCCCCATCGCGTCGGTGGCGAAGACCGCTTCCGAAGCGTAGCGGGTGACGAGCGCCGCCGGCCCTTGGGCCAAGGGCCCAAACCGCTCGCGAAAACCCACGTAGAGGTCCTGGAGCGCGGCGGAATAGGCGTGGATCTCGCCCAGGATGGGGGGAAAGACGAGGTCCATTGCCTCGGGAAGGCTCAGGCGAAAGCGAAAGATCAACGCGGCGAGCATCCGGTTCAGATCCTGCGAGTCCGAACCGCCGGTGAGCGGCAAACCGTAAGCGCGAAGCTCCCTCCTGAGCCGCTCGATGGTGTTGATCTCGCCGTTGTGGGCAAGCAGGCCAAAAGGCTGGACCTGCTCGAAGGTGGAGAGGGTGTTGGTCGAGTAGCGGTTATGGCCCAGGGTGATCCGCGAGCGGAAGTTCGGAAGCGCAAGCTCAGGGTAATAGCGCTTCAAGATCTCCGCGGAACCCCGCACCTTGTAGACCACGACCTGGGTAGAAAGCGAGACGACGTGGACGGGGAAGCGGTCCTCGAGGACCAACCCCAGCTCAAACAGCCCGCCGTCGCCTCCTTCGGAAAGCCCCGCGATCTGCAGGAATAGCGGCTCGGTCCGGCGCCCCACCGGGCCGAGCACGCGCGGGTTCGTCTCCCCCCGCTGGTCGTAGAGCAGGCGCACCCCGTGGTGCATCCCCTCGACCCGGATGAAGTCGAGGAGCTCGGGGATCCGCTCTGCCTCCGCCTTCGGGACAAAGAGGTGGCCGACGAAAAACCGGGGGTTTTCGGCAAGCTTCGGGTCGAGCCCTGCTCGGTCCAAGCGCTCCGCCCAGAGCTCGCGGGGCAAGTCGGTCATGACGCCGGTTCCGTCGCCCTCGCCGAGGACGGCACCCGCCCGGTGGGCCATCCGGTACAGGGCGTCGATCGCCCGGAGCACGTTCCGGTGGCGCGGAACGCCATCCTTTTCGATCACGGCGACGATACCGCAGGCGTCTCGTTCGAACTCGTGCATTGCACCTCCTGGTTTTTGGATGGGGGCCGCAACGACGACGGAAAGAAGATGCGACGATGTTGCGGAGATTATACAAGCCGACGAAAAAACGGTCAATCGTTCCGGTGTATTTTTGCTTGACAGTGAAAAAATCCCCCGTCTAAGATGGACCCCGTAAGATTCTCGACTTCGTAGGGAGGTTGCTGTGGAAACGTTACGCGTATCCGGTAAGTCTAGGCCCAACGCCGTGGCAGGTGCGATCGCTGCCCTGCTTCGTTCGCAAGGGGAGGTCGAGGTGCAGGCCATCGGCCCCGCGGCGGTGAACCAGGCGGTTAAGGCCATCGCCATCGCGCGCGGCTACATCACGCCCGACAACTTAGACCTCTACGTTAAGCCGGCCTTCGTGAAACTCCAGCTCGAAAACGAGGAGCGCACCGCGCTACGCTTCACCATCAAGGCCCAACCCCTAAACCCCTAGCACGGAAACAGAAACCGGACGCCCAATCCGGGATAAACCTTGAGGTAAGCTAAAGGGCGATGCTGATCTTCGGCCCTTTCAGTTGGTTAATCTTCCTGGTCTTCATCGCCACCCTATTCATCCAGGGATGGCTGCAGAAGACCTACGCTGCCTACAGCCGCGTCCCCAACCGACGGGGGCTTACAGGGGCTGAGACCGCGCGGATCGTGCTCGACTCCGAAGGGCTCACCCAGGTCCGGGTCGAGCCGATCCCCGGCACCCTCACCGACCACTACGACCCCCTAAAAAAGGCAGTCCGGCTCTCCGAACCCAACTACGCTTCGGAAAGCGTCGCCGCCCTGGCGGTGGCCGCCCACGAAACCGGCCACGCCATCCAGGACGCGCGCCGCTACACCTGGCTGGTGGTGCGCCACCAGCTCTTGCCGGCGGCCCAGATCGGCTCGAACCTCGGACCCTGGCTCTTCATCATCGGGCTGATGATCGGCGCTTTGGGCCTTGCCAAACTCGGGCTCTACCTCTTCGGGGCCGCCGCCCTCTTCCAGCTCGTCACCCTGCCGGTGGAGCTGGACGCAAGCCGCCGGGCGCTTAAAAAGCTGAAGGAGCTCAACCTCTTAACCCCCGAAGAGCTTCCCGGCGCCCGGAAGGTGCTCACCGCCGCCGCCTTTACCTACGTGGCCGCGCTGGCGATGAGCGTCGCTTACCTCCTGCAGTACGCGGCGATCCTCGCGAGCGCGCGGGAGGAGTGAGCGGAGAGGAAAAGCCGCGCGAGGGCCCGCGGGCCCTCGCGCTTCGCGTTTTGCTCCGGGTGGCGCGGGGGAAGTACCTTGAGCCCACCCTTGACCTGGCGTTAGAACGTAGCGCCCTCACCGGGCCCGACCGAGGGCTCGCCGCGCAGCTCGCCTACGGCACGCTCCAACGCCTTTTCTACCTCGACCACGTCCTCGTTCCCCTGCTCCGCGCCCCGGACCGCCTGCCCGAGGCCGCCCGCTGGATCCTCCGCCTCGGCGCCTACGAGAAGCTCTTCCTGCGCACCCCGGACTACGCCGTCGTAAGCCAATGGGTAGAGCTCGCCAAAGCCAAGGCCCCGCGGCAGGCGGGCCTTGCGAACGCGGTGCTGCGGCGCGTGGCGCCGAGACCGGCACCCCTTTGGATCGAGGCGTCGGTGCCGCGGTTCCTCTGCGAGCACTGGCGGGCGTTCTTCGGCGATGCAAGCTTCGTCCGCCACTTTAACGAGCCCCCGCCGCTTTGGGTGACCGCCTACCCCGGCGCCGAGGAGGCCCTTTTGGCCGAGGGCGTCGCCTTTGAGCCCGGGCCCATCCCGGGAAGCCTACGCCTCTTGGGCGGCCCCCTGCGGAAGCTTCGGGCCTACCGGCAGGGGAAGATCCAGCCGCAAAACCCGGCTTCGCTCTTCGCCGCCCAGCTCCTCGACCCCCCGCCCGGCGCCCATGTTCTCGACCTGGCCGGTGGGGCCGGGCTCAAGGCCGCTTGGCTCGCCGCTAAAGGGGCCCGGGTCACGAGCTACGACAAAAACCCAAGGCGGCAAGCCGCGGGCCGGAAAAACCTCGAGCGGCTCGGCCTCTCGGTCGAGTTCCGCACCGCCGACCTTACCGAGCCCCTACCCGAGCAAGCCCCCTTCGTTCTATTGGACGCGCCCTGCACCGGCACCGGGACCTTTCGCCATCACCCCGAGCTCCGCTACCGCATCCGGCCCGAGGACCCCGAGGCGATGGCCGCCCTCCAACGCCGGCTGCTTGAAACCGCCGCCGCCGCCACCCTACCCGGCGGGCGCTTGGCCTACGCCGTTTGCAGCCTGACGGAAGCTGAGGGCATGGGGGTGGTGCGGAGGTTCCTCGAGGACCACCCGGAGTTTGCGCTCGAACCCTTCACCCTACCCTTCGCCGCCTTAAAGGAAGGCCCCGGGGCCTACGTC
>JALUED010000123.1 GCA_027053145.1 Thermaceae bacterium
TGCTCACCGCCCTGGACGACGACGAAAGCCGCAAAAAGGGCCAGGAGGCCGGCGCCGACGCCTACCTCGCCAAACCCTTCAGCCCGCTTGAGCTCCTCCAGCTCGTGGAGAATCGGCGCCTTGCGCCTTAGGCAAGGCGATGTAGAACACAAGCCGCCCGCCCCGGGCCTCGAGCCCCGCCTCGCCCCCATGGGCGCGGGCCACCTCGCGCACGAGCGAAAGCCCAAGCCCCCACCCCTCGATGCCCTGGTGCTCAGGAAGCCGGGAAAAGGGGGCAAAGAGGCGATCGGCCGCTTCGGGGTCGAGGTGCCCCGCGCTCTCCACCTCGAACCGCACCCCCTCCGGAGCGTCCCGGAGCCGAAGCACGACCTCGCCCCCGCCGTACTTGGCGGCGTTTTCAAGCAGGTTCAACACCGCGTGGGCGACCCGGTTCTTATCCACCCGGGCCACCAGGGGACGCCCGGGGAGCTCGGCGCGAAAAGCCACCTTGGGGTGGGCGCCGCGAGCGATCTCCAGCACCCCTTCCACCAACGCCGCGAGGTCGGTGGGCTCGGGCTCGGCGCCGATGCCCTGCCCGGCCTCCAAGCGGTGCAGGTCGAGGAAGGTGGCAAGCGCCGCCCGCATCCGCCGGCTCGCTGTCTCCAAGCTCTTTAGGTAGCGCAAGCGGGCCTTTTCGTCCTCCGCCCGGGCGGCGAGCTCGGCAAACCCCGCCACTGCCGCCAAGGGGGTGCGAAGCTCGTGGGCCACGAGGCCAAGGAGCCGCGACTTAAACCGGCTCTCGTCCTCAAGCGCGCGAATCTCCGCCGCCTGGGCCCGCCTCAGCCGCTCAAGAAGGTAGAGGATGAACGCGGCGAAGGCGGACAAAAGGGCAAGCCCAAGGAGCAGGTTGCGCCGGTAGGAAGCAAGCTGGGTCTTGATCTCCGCCCGCACCCAGTTCGCAAGGTCCACCGCCTCCGCCTGCACGGGAAAGATCCGCTCGGCCCAGGCCAGGTAGTCCTGGCAGGTCATGGGACGCTCCAACGCGCGGACGAGCCCCGTGAGCGCCGCCTTGGACTCCGGAGTGAGCTCGTCAAAGGAGTAGCTTTCCATCGCGAACTGAACCCGCTCCTTGACCAGCTCGACGTACTCTCCGTAGGGTCTCCCCTCCAAACAGGCCACGCCCGCGCGGTAAAGGTTGCGGACCACCTGGCTGTACTGGTAAGCGGTATCGGCTTCCTTGGTGTCCGAAAGCGCCCGCTGGACGCGGAAGAGCGTCAACAGGCCGAAAGCCCCATAGGCCACCAGCAACACGAGCAAAAGGACGCTCGCCCAAAGGGCCGCCCGGGGGCTTAAGGGTAGAGGACGATGCGATGGAGTTGCCACACCCAGTACGCATTGTACGCGACCGGGTCGGGCTTGAGCCGGCGGTAGGGGAAGACGATCCGCACCGGGCCGTAGCGCTTAGGAAGGGGCCGGCCGTCGCGCAAAAGCGCGAGCATGGGGTCGAAGGGGGCGATCTTCGGCCAAGCCACCGCGATCTCGTAGCCGTCCAGCGCGTAGAACCGGAGCCTTTTGGGGTTGGGGTAGCCGAGCTCAGCCAAAAGCTGGCCGAGCAAAACCCCTTGGAAGACGCCCACGGTGCCCTTTTTCTCCTCGGGGTGGAAGACGGTCTTGAGCTCCACCCAGGTAAGCCGGCGGAGGGCGGCCTCGTCGAGGGAAAATGTGCCCTTCGGGGTCTCGACCACGAGCAAGACCGGCCCCTTAGGTTCCGGCACCTGGCCGTTCCAGCTCCCCCGGTGTAGGACGCGGTAGTCCGAGCGCGAGCACGCCCCAAGGAGCAGGGCCAGAGAGAAGAGCAAGGGGAGGATCCGCACCGCCCTCGCATTATACCGCCGGACCGCTCGCTTTAACGAGCAAAAAACTTGAGCTTATAATGCGCAATGAAGGAGGGCGAAGATGCGCAAGGACCCGCACGCACCCCCTGGCCTCTCTGCCGAACCGCTTCCCGGCGGGCGGATCCGGCTTTGGTTTTACGGCGACGTGGAGGACGAGCAACTGGTGGTGGACGCGCTGGAGCTCGCCGAGGCCCTGGCCCGGCTCGAGGCCCCCGGCTACCCCACGATGAGCCCCGAGGACCTCGAGGACGAGCCCGACGACGCCCCCAACTACACCACCGCCGACGTGGCCGTCTTCGAACCCGAGGAGGGCATCCTGGTGCTCCGGCGGGTCAAGGTGCCGGGCCCCGACCTGCTTGAGTTCAACACCCCCGCGGGCTCGGTCTACGCGTTTCCCTTCCGCGAGGCAGTGGACTACCTGCGGCGCTACCTCCCCCGCTGACTATGATGGGGGGCGATGGGCGCCCTCTACCGCAAGAAGCGCCCGGCGACCTTTGACGCCGTCGTCGGCCAGGAGCACGTCAAGGAAGTCCTCCGCGCTGCCATCCAGAAGAACCGGTTAGCCCACGCGTACCTCTTTTCGGGCCCCCGGGGGG
>JALUED010000124.1 GCA_027053145.1 Thermaceae bacterium
ACTCGGGCGAGGCCCTCGGCGACTACCTCGCCGGCCCCAGCCACGTCATGCCCACCTCGGGCACCGCCCGCTACTCGGCGGCGCTCGCGGTGCGGGACTTCGTGAAGGCGATCCCGGTGGTGGGCCTGAGTCCAGAAGCGGCGTCAAGGCTATCCGCCCCCGCCGCCCTCCTCGCCCGGGCCGAGGGGCTCGAAGCGCACGCGAGGGCGTTAGAAAAAAGAAGCTTGTAGCGCGTGGCCCGTGGCCTGTGGAAAAAGGCTCGTGGCTTGTAGCCGGAACTTTTCTACAAGCTACTAGCCACAGGCCACAGGCCTTCGTTACAGCTTGTACCCAAACCGCCTCAAAAGCTCCTTCCGAGCTTTTTCGTGCTCCTCGCCCTCGACCCCAAGCGGCGTAAGGCCGTCAAGGACGCCGAGGACGCCGCGCTGGTCGCCCTCCTCGACCACCACGACCTGAACCGGGTTCGCGGTGGCGGCAAAGAGCGTCACCACCTCGGGTACCTGCCGGAGGTAGGGGAGCACGTTGATGGGAAAGACCCCGGGTCCCAGCATCACCAGGAAGAAATGCCCCGCGCCCACCGCGAGGGCGTTCTTCACCGCGAGCTCGACGAGATCCGGGTCCGTCCCGGAACGGCGCACCAGGCGCTCCTGGCTTGCCTCGTTGAAGGCAAGGCCAAACTTGATCCCGGGCACCGCGTTCACCATCGCCTCATGCACGTCCTCCACCGTCTTGATGAAGTGGGCGTGGCCGAGGATGACGTTGACCTCCTCGGGCTTTTCGATCGGGACCAGCTTAAGTTCCATGCCTCCCATTCTAGGGCCGCCCCCCGCCGGGTAGGATGAAGGCATGGACCTCCTGGAGAAGGCGGTGGCGGGGAGGAGGCTTTCCCTAGAAGAGATCGAGGCCCTTTTTGCTTACCCCCTGCCCGAGCTCGCCGCCGCCGCCCACGAGCGAAGGCTTGCGGTCACCGACCCCAATATCGTTACCTACCTAATCGACCGCAACATCAACTACACCAACGTCTGCACCGTGGGCTGCCCCTACTGCGCCTTCTGGCGCAGCAAGAACCACCCCGAGGCCTACGTGCAGAGCTACGAAGAAATCACCCAACGGGTGGCCGAGCTCAAGGCCGTGGGGGGGCGGCGCATCCTGCTTCAAGGCGGCGTGCACCCCGAGCTTCCCCTTTCCTGGTACGAGGGGCTGCTTCGCCACCTGAAACGCGTGCACCCCGACGTCCGCGTGGACGCCTTCAGCCCGGAGGAGATTTTGGGGCTTGAGCGCCTTACCGGCCTCGACGCCCGCACGATCCTCGCTCGGCTAAAAGCGGCGGGGCTCGACGGCATGCCCGGCGCCGGGGCCGAGATCCTGGTGGACGAGGTCCGCCACAAGGCGGCAAAGCGCCGCATCCCCACCGCCGACTGGTTCCGCATCGTGGACGCCGCCCAGTCGCTCGGCCTTTACACCCTGGCCAGCATGGTGATCGGCTTCGGCGAGGGGCCGAGGGAGCGGGCAATCCACCTGGTCCGGATCCGGGAGCAGGAGGACCGGGCAAGGGAGCGCTACGGCCGGGGTTTTGCCGCCTTCGCCATGTGGACCCTCCAGACCAAGCAGACCGCCTACGCCGGCAAGGCCCCCGAGGCGAGCCCCCACGAGTACCTGAAGACCCTGGCGGTGAGCCGGCTCGCCCTCGATAACATCAAAAACCTCCAAGCCTCCTGGCCCACGATGGGGTTCCGGGTGGCCCAGGCGGCGCTTTTTTATGGGGCCAACGACTTCGGCTCGACGATGCTCGAGGAAAACGTGGTCTCGGCTGCCGGCGGCTACGACCGCACCCACGCCACCGTCGCCGAGATCCAGCGGCTGATCCGCGCCGCCGGCTTCACCCCGGCCGAGCGGGACGTGTTCTATAACATCCTCAGGGTCTTCGAGCCCCAAGCGGTTTGAATGGAAGTCTGGAGCGCCCCGTTTGCGATCTTCGGCCCCGAGGGGGTCCTAAAGGAGGGAGCGCTTCTTACCGACGGAAAAAGGATCCTCGCCCTGGGGGAGCGGGAAGCCCTCCTAAAAGCCCACCCCCACGCGGCCGAGCGGCGCTTTTCCACCTACCTGGGGCTGGAGGCGGCCAACGCCCACACCCACCTCGACCTGGGGCTTGGCCCCGTCTTCCGGGGCCCCTTCATGGACTTCGTTTTAAAAGCGGTCTTTCCCCGGAACGCCCTCCGGGGGCTTGCCCTTGCCCGGGAAGCGGCGGCCACGACCCGCCAGCGGTCCCTCGGCGACATCGTGGCGAAGGACGACGGGACCCTGGAGTGGTGGCTGATGGAGGCGCCCTTCGAGGGGGTCGCGTACCTCGAGGTCCTCGGCCTCTTCACCCCGGAAAAAGAGCGGGACTACCTGACCCGGCTCCGGGCCCGGGTGGCGCGGCTTAAAAAGCT
>JALUED010000125.1 GCA_027053145.1 Thermaceae bacterium
GCGAGGGGCACCCCCAGGGCCTCGCCGTAGGCGAACCGGTTCGGCACCACCCGGGGGAGCGGCTCGGCGGGGACGCCGAAGTGCTCGAGCAGCCAGGGGTCCCAGTCCAGCCGGTCGAGGCTCAGAAGCTGGGTGCGCTGGGCGTTCGCCGGGTCGGCAAGCCCCGCCGGGCGGCCGGTGAGCCGGCCGGCGATCCAGGCGGCCATGGGGCCGTAAGCGAGCCGTCCTTCCTGGTGGGCGGCCCGCACCGCGGGCAGGTGCTCGAGGCACCAGCGGAGCTTGCTCGCGCCGTAGTGGGGGGAGAGGAAGAGCCCGCTCCTTGCGTGGATCTCGGCGGCGTGGGGGCGTAGGGGCTCGAGCAACGCCGCCCCCCGCCGGTCCTGCCAGCCGAGCACCGGGGCCAGGGGGCGGCCGGTCTCCCGGTCCCAGCAGGCGACGTTCGAGCGCTGGGTGGCGAGCCCCGCCGCCTTTACCGGGCCCGGGGCCTTTTCCAGCGCCTCCCGAGCGGCCTCGAGCACCGAGGCAAAGAGCGCCTCGGCGTCGTACTCAAGGCGATCAGGCCCCGGGCTCCTTGCCTCCAGCCGCCGCTCCGCCCGCGCCCGGATCCGGCCCCGCTCGTCGAAGACCAGCGCCCGGCTCGCGTGCCCGCCCTGGTCCAGGGCCAGGAAAAGCGCCTCCGGCACGCCCCCAGCCTACCCCCTGGGGAACCGGCCCCGGAGTAGACCCAGGAGCACTCGACCCAGCCCCCAAAAGCGCAGGTTCGCCCGGAGAAGGACGTGAGCTGCCTTGGCCAGGTCGGTGGGCCGCCGGCGGCAGTCTTGGTAGCGGAGGCCCCGCACCACCACCGCGGGGACTCCTTCGTCCGCCTGCCCCATGAGCAGCGAGGCCGCCATGCAAAGGGCAAAGGCCTGGGCCTCGGCCCCGCCCCACTTGGGGCGGCCGGTGCGGTCGGGGGCCCCGAAGCGCCGCCGGGTGGGACAGATCCCCGCCACCCCGCGGCAGAGCTCGACGCTTCCCTCGGCGAAGACCTCGGTGTCGGAGATCAGCACCGCCACCTCGCGCCCGGTCCGGGCCCGGAGTCCGGACCGGATCCGCTCGGCGCTTTGGTCGGGGTCTTGGAGGGGGAGCACGGCGTGGCCTTCGGGAGCGTTGGAGCGGTCGATCCCGGCGTCGGTGTAGAAGTCGTTCTGGCGGAGGGTGAGGATCAGGGTGGGGTCCTTACGGAGGAGCTCGAGGGCCCTTTCGGCGTCCTCGGCGAGCATCGCGGGGTCCAGGGCCCCGGCCTCGACCAGGGCGAACACCGGCACCACCCCCACCGGCTGCCCCTCCCGCAAGATGAGCTCGGCCATCACCGGGTCCTTGCCGGTCTTCCTGGCCAGCCGCCGCGCCCTCGCGCTAGGCTTCACCTCGGCCAGGGGTACCAGCCGCCCTTCGGCCTTGGCCACCACCTTGGAGGCCACCACCAGCACGTCCTGGTCCTCAAAGGCAAAGGCCTCCGCCAGCAAACCCGCCAGGTCGTCCCCGGGCCGGACCTCGGGCAGCCCGATCCCAAGGAGCTCCAATCTAGGGGCCATGCTTTCATTATCGTCCCAGGCTAAGACCGGCCTTGCTAGGGCTTGCTCCTGCGTGGCAGGGTGATGGCACGACTCTTCCAAGCGGGTGCGGGGAAAACGACCCCCATGAAGGGAACCGGCGCGCGCTTGCTGCGGTCCATCCCCGCGTATGCGGGGAAAACATACTCGTTGGCGACGTTGGCGCCTGGGTGGACGGTCCATCCCCGCGTATGCGGGGAAAACGGGTGAACGCGCGTCCGGTGGCGGGCGGCGACGGTCCATCCCCGCGTATGCGGGGAAAACGCCAGGCGCGGGAGGACCTACGCCGCGGCGGTCGGTCCATCCCCGCGTGTGCGGGGAAAACGTCGCCAGCCCGCCCGCCTGCCCGGCGGGGGCCGGTCCATCCCCGCGTGTGCGGGGAAAACGCCGTGGAGGTGGACATCGCGCACCGGCGGTACCTCGGTCCATCCCCGCGTGTGCGGGGAAAACATGAGCCTCATGGCCTGGGAGTAGCTTCGAACCGGTCCATCCCCGCGTGTGCGGGGAAAACGTAGCGCATCCTAACGCCGTTTTCTTCGTTTACACGGTCCATCCCCGCGTGTGCGGGGAAAACGTTAGGGCGGCGGCTAGGCGGGCTTTGCGCCAACGGTCCATCCCCGCGTGTGCGGGGAAAACGAAGATTTGGCGCTCGCTACTACACATGGCGCACGGTCCATCCCCGCGTGTGCGGGGAAAACGATTTCCGCTGCCGTCATGCCTATCACCTCCCCGGTCCATCCCCGCGTGTGCGGGGAAAACTGGTGAGGCTGCCGGCAGACAAGGTACGCAGGGCGGTCCATCCCCGCGTGTGCGGGGAAAACG
>JALUED010000126.1 GCA_027053145.1 Thermaceae bacterium
CGAACCCCCGGCGCAAAAGCGCCGGCCAGCCCCCGAGCCGCTCGAGGCCCGCCCGGGCGAGCCGGGGCACCCCGAGCCGGCGGGCGAGCTCGCGGACCTCGCGCTCGGAAAAGGCAAGGACCTCGGGGCCAAGGAGCACCGCGTCCCCAAACCCCTTGGGCCGCTCAGGAAGCGCCACGAGTTGGCCGGGGGCAAGCCCCTCCGGAGGCCGGCCAAGGTCGTAGGCCCCCGGCCCCTCGCCCGGGGCGGTGCGGTAGGGGAGGTCAAGGCTTCGGGCCACTTCCTTAAGGAGCAGGGTCTTCCCAAATCCCGGCGGGCCCCAGACCACCACCGGGGCCTCCTTGAGCGCCTCCACCACCCGGCGCACCAGGTCAGGTCGGTACAAATAACCCCGCCCCATAGGCTTAACCGGAGTTTAACCAAACCCCACCTAGCTTGGGGGCGGAGGTGGAAACGCATGCGTAAGCTCGGGCTTTTCCTCGGCCTTTTCCTCTTTGCCGTGCTGGCGGGCTGCGGCCAGCAGACGGGCCCCGGACCGGGCGGCGGAAACGGCGGGAACCTCCCCCAAGAGTCCGACCCCCAGCAGATCGCCCTCGCGCTCTACGCCGCGGACCTCCAGATCTACCGGATGGCCTATCCCCTCTACTATGCGGGCTTTCCCCTGCCGCTCATGCCCTTCCAGTTCCTGCCGGCCGCGACCTGGACCTGCGGCAGCGTGCGCGTAAGCGGCAACCTCTCCGACGCCGATAACGACAGCGTTCCAAAGCACGCGGTCTTTAACGGCAGGTGCACCTGGAGCATCAGCGGCGAAGGGGGCACCGTGACCGGCTACTGGGAGTTCCAAAACCTGAGCGTCCAAGACCCAAACGACGGCGACCCGGACGCTGGCATCCAGGCAAACGGCAAGGTGGTCTTTGCCGTTCAGAGCCCTGAGGATGACGTCACCTGGTCCTGGAACCTCACCCACCACGACTTCGTGAAGCGCACCAACGACTACGCCTTCACCTACGAAGGCACGTGGCAGATCGAGGAGGACGGCAAGACCTACACCTTCGACTACAGCCTCGAGGGCACCTGGAATCCCACCGACCCCGATGACCCTTGGGGCGACGGGACCCTAAACGCCGAAGGGAACTTTAGCGGAACCGCCTCGGACTGCCCCTCCGGCTGGTCCACCACCGCCCGCCTCACCGCAGTCCAATACCGGGGCGGCAAGATCGTCGGCGGCGCCGCGAACCTAAACGCGCGCAACTGCGACGGCGAGACGGAGTCCTTGAGGATCACCTGGAGCCCAACGAAGGTCTGCGTCAAAGCCAACTCTGAGCCGGAGGTTTGTTGGAACCAATAACGAATACCCCTCTTGCGCGGGGCCAGAGGCCCCGCGCTTAACCTTTGCTTAACCCGGCGCCTGCTAGAAGGGGGTTGCCAAGGGAGGGATGCGTATGGGAGGAAAACGCCCTATTGGGCTTTGGTGGATGGGCCTTTTGCTCCTCGCCGCCTGCGCCCCCCGGCCGGCGGTCGAGGTCCGGCCGGTGCCGGGGGTGAAGGTGAGGGTGCCGGTCAGCGCACCGGCGCCCAGGCCCCAGGGCGCGACCGCGGTGGAGAGCGGCAAGAAGGGCGGCCTGCCGGCGATCAAGGTCCTGCCCGGGAACCCGCTTCCCGAGCCCGGGACCGCCTTTGCCGACGACTTCTCGAAGTACCCCACGGGGGCCGTCCTGCCGGCGGTGGCGCCGGACCGCTACGGCCTCTTGCGACGGGGCGACTGGCAGAAGGTGAGCGTCACCGAAGCCTTCGACCCCTCGGGCCGGCTCGACAAAGCGGTGCGCCTCGAGGGCGGCTACGGCGAGGGCTTCCTCACCACGGGGAGCCCGGACTGGACCGACTACCGCATCTCCATGCGGCTCAAGGTGAAGGAGGCCCCCTTCACCGGTAGCCACCTCCGGACGCGGCTCTTCCTGGACGGGGCCGGAGGGCGGGCGCTGGAATTCCAGCTCGGCTTCGAGGGGGCGAAGCTCGTGAAGCTCGCTGGGGACCAGAGCTTCGTCCTGGTGGACCGCCCCGAGCTCCGGGACGTGGGCCGGGCCTTCCTTAGGGACGGCAACTGGCACGACCTGGCCTTCGAGCTAAAAGGCGACGGCACCGTCCGCGCAGTGCTCGACGGCACCGAGCTCCTAGTCTGGAAAGACCCCGACTACCGTCAGGGCGGCTTCGGCATCGGTCCCAAGGGGATCACCTTCTTCCTCGATGACCTGAAGATCGAGCGGCTGGGCTCGGCCGCCCCGCCAGAGGAGGGGGCGGCCCCGCCCACGCGACAGAACTTTTGCGGCCTGCGGGCCGGGGAGGAGCTTCCCCACGAGCGCTTTCTTGCGAGCCGCGAGGTGGAGCTTTTCCTCCTCGGCGGGGCCACGGCGGCCCGGGACTACCGGATCGGCTACTACCCCGCGGAAAAGCCCGAAGCGGTCACCTACCTGATCGAGCACCGGGGGGCCTTCGAACCCGCGACCTGCCTGACCCCCCCGCCCTCGGCCCGCTTCCGACCGGAGGGAGCCTTCGGCCTCGCCCACACCTACGAGCACTACGGCACCAAGACCGTCTACAGCGAGGACGCGAGGAACGAAGCGCCGAAGGGCTTCCGCGCTTACCGGGCCCTCAACCCAAAGGGCGAGGAGGTGGGCATTCTGCTCCTCATCGAGGACTGGGTTGACGCCGACTACGACGACGTGGGCCTCCTGCTTCGCGGCGCCACCCCGCTGCCGTAGGGGGGATGCCCGCTGGGCGCCACCCGCCCGGAGCTTCCCCGCGAGGACGAAGGCCCCTGCCGCCTCCGCCCCGCCGAGCGGGTGCCCGCCCGCGGGTTCTTCCCCCGCGGGCGGGTGCGGTTAGGGGTGCTCGAGGCCCCCAAAGGCCTCCCCCTGGGCTTTTACCTGCTGGACTGCCCCACGCGGCGCGCGGTCCTGACCGAAACCCCCCAAGTCCGGCGCTGCGAACCGGGCCCTACGCTGGCCTTCGAGCCTCCGGGGGCGTTCGGACTCTACGCCGGGCGCCTGCGACTTGGGGAAGGGCTCTCGGTCTTCCGCGCGCGCGCCCACCGCACGCGCCTTTTAATTCTCGGCCCGGAAATCGCGCTCGTGCTCTCTGGAGCGAGCCCTATCCCCCCAGAATGGGGGTAGGCCCGAACCGCCGCCCCGCCCATAATAAAAGCGGGTCGGATTTTCACAGCCCCCTGGCCAGGGGCGGTTTATGCTACGGAGAACCGATGGGTTGGTGGGCACCGAACCACACCGCGCTCGAACCGTTCGAACACTTCTGGGGCGGCTACTACTGGTGGGTCATGGCCGCGGTCATGGCCCTCGCCATCGTCACCCAGCAGCCCTGGAACCACCGCGGCGACCTCTTTGCGGATCTTCTTTTCCTGGCCTGGACCGCGGCGATGTACGCCGCATCCAAGCGCTGGCCGTTTTGGGCGCGGCTGATTCACGCCCTGGGCGTGCTTCCCGTCCTCGCCTTCTATACCATCCAGACCGAAACCGCGATTCCCCCCGAATACCACCCCGTCCTTTACGTACTGCTCGCGTTCTTCCCCATCTACACCACCGCCGCCATGATGGGGGTTTTGGGGTTTGCCGCTTCTGCCCTTTTGGCCGCAGCCCTCGGCGCGCATCTGATCCGCGAGCCTCCGCTTGCCACCATCGCCTTCTTCTTCTGGTCCCTCGCCGGCCTGCTGGGGCTTGGCTACTACCGGCTTGCCGCGAAGCTCAAGCACTACCACGAAACCCTCCTCAGCCAGGCGCTCACCGACCCGCTCACCGGGCTCCGCAACCGCCGGGCGCTGGAAGAGGACTTCACCCGCCTGCAGGCGCTCGCCAAGAGGGAGAAAAAGCGGCTCATCTTTACCCTCTGGGACGTCAACGACCTCAAAAAGATCAACGACATGTACGGCCACGCCGCCGGGGACCGGGTGCTCAAGAGGTTTGCAAGGATCCTTCGGGAAGCGCTTCGCCAGTCCGACGCCCTCTACCGCATCGGGGGCGACGAGTTCGCGGGGCTGCACGTGGGGCTTGAGGACCCGGACAGCATGCTCGAGCGGGTGCGGCAACAGTTCCCTTGGGCCTCGTCCGGTTGGGTGGACGCCACCGAGACCGACTTCAAAACCGCCTACCGCGAGGTGGATAAGCGGATGTACCGCGACAAAGCCCACAAACCCGAGGAGCTCGCGCAGTTCACCCGCGAGGAAACCGCCGGGTAACGCTTCCTGCGGCGAAGCGGCAAGCCCCGGCTAAAGCGCCTCGGGGCGGTGCTTTAGCCAGTAGCGCGCCAGCCCATAGACCGAATAGGCACTCGGGTTGGCCGCCTCGTAGCGGGCGGCGGCCTCCTCGTCGAGCCCTGCGGCGGCGAGCTCTTCCCGCACCTTGACCTCGAAGAGGGGCACCATCGCTTCAGGGGAAAGGCCCTCTTTGAGCCGGTCCCGCACCCACGCACCCCAGCCCGAAAGCCTTGCCTTGAGCTCTTCAAGCACCTGCCCTTTGTCCCGGTAGGCGCCGAAGTGGGTGAGGTAGAGGGTGTCTGCGGGAAGCGCCCGGAGCTTTTCGATCGAGGCCTGCCAGGCCTCAAGCTCTATATCCGGCGGGGGGCTGGGCGGGAGCACCGGACCCCCGCCGAGCCGCACCCCGGCGACGTCGCCGGTAAAAAGCGCCCCCCCAAGTTGCCAGGCGTGGTGGTGCTTGGCGTGGCCCAGGGTTTCGTGGGCGACGAAGGTGCGACCGCCCACCCTCACCCGCTCCCCGTCCCGAACGGCAACGAGCCGGTCTTCGGAAACGGCCTCCATCCGCCCCCAAAGGGCCTCCATGCGCTCCCCGTAAATCCGTCGGGCGCTTGCCACCAGCCGGCTGGGGTCGGCGAGGTGCCGGTACCCCCGGGGATGGACGTGGACCCGAGCCCCGGCCTCGGCGAAGCGCCAGGCGGCGCCGGCGTGGTCCAGGTGGATGTGGGTCAAGAAGACGTCGGTGACGTCTTGGAGGGTATAACCAAGGGCCCGAAGCTCGGCTGCCACCTGGGGAAAAGCCACCTCGGGCCCGGCCTCGACGAGCGCCACACCCCCCTCGTGGGGCACGGCGAAGACCGCGATGACCCCCTCCTGCCCCCGCCAGCGGGTGTCGAGAACGTGGATCAAGGCGCCCTCCCCACCGGGTTCCGGAGCGTGCCCACGCCTTCCACCGCGACCTCGACCACGTCGCCCACCGAAAGCGGCCCCACCCCCTCGGGGGTGCCGGTGAGCACCACGTCGCCAGGGTAGAGGGTCATGAAGCGGGAGATGTAGGCGAGGATCTCGGGGACGGAGAAGATCAGGTCGGCGGTGCTCCCCTCTTGGCGGAGCTCGCCGTTTACGTAGGTGCGGACGGTAAGGCGGGTGGGATCAAGGTCGGTTTCGATCCAAGGACCAAGGGGTAAAAAGCCGTCCGCCGACTTCGCCCGCACCCACTGGAGGTCGGTCCTTTGCCGGTCGCGGGCGGTGACGTCGTTGGCCGCGGTGTAGCCGAGGACGTAGGCGAGGGCTTCTTCCTCGGAAACGTTTTGCATCGTCTGCCCGATCACCACGGCGAGCTCGCCTTCGTAGTGGAGTTCGTTTGTCCAGCTGGGGTAGGGAATCGTGCCCTCGTGGGGAAGAAGGGCGTTCGGGGCGATGAGAAAAAGGCCCGGCTCCAGGGGAGGAGCCTCGCCCCCCATCTCGCGCACGTGCCCAAGGTAGTTCTTGCCCACGGCGACGATCTTGGTGGGCTCGGTGGGGACGAGGAGCTCAAGCGAGGCGAGCTGATAGCGCTCGCCGGTCCGCTTGCCGAGGGGCCCTTCGGTGGCGTAGACCCAGGGGCCCTCGAGCACGCCGTACCGCCCGCCCCCAAAGCGCAGGATCTTCATGCGCCCAGTCTACCGGCCGAAAAGGAGCATCTGGAGGGCGCGCGCGGCCATCACAAGCCCCACCCCAAACGCCGCCCAAAGCCCGGTGGGGTCGTCCCTAAGCAGGAAGAGGAGGAAGGGAACGGCAGGGATCGCCCCGAAGGGGATGGGGTAGATGCCCCGCCGGGTGCGCCTCCAGTAGAGAAGGTGGTAAAGCGCGGCCACGAATAGGCCAAAGGCCAGGGCAAGGAGGGCGGCCTGGGGGGCGTAGACGAGGAAGAACCCCGCCGCCGGCGCGATGCCCCCACCCCCCTTAAAGCCCAAGAAAACGGGCCAGCAGTGCCCGGCGACCACCGCCGCCGCCATGGCGGGGAGGAGCTCGGGCCGCGGGAGGGCAAGGAATGCGACGAGCGCGCCCTTGGCGGCATCCAGCAGGCCGACCAACACCCCCCAAAAGGGCCCGAGCCGGCGAAAACTCCCCGAGCCCCCGGGGAGGTCCTCCCGACGGATGTCGTAACCTTTGAGAAGGTAGCCGAAAACGACCCCAAAGAGCACCGATCCAATCAGGTAGCTAGCGAGGATCCAAACCACGCCCACCCCCCAAAAAGGGCCCAAGGGCAAGGCGGAGCGCGGCCGCAAGGGCCTCTTCCCGGGTCATCGCCCCCCCGGAAAAGACCCAGATGGCGCCCCTGCTAGCCGCCTCCTCGCCGTAGCGCTCCCTAAGGAAAGGCCCAAGCTCGGCACCCTTTTGAAGGACCTCGAGGACCCCCCCGGGAAGCGGCACCGCCGGCCCCCGGCCGAGCCGAAGCCGCTCGCCGTCGGTGGCGGCGGCGTACATCGTAAGCCAGCCCGAGGCCAGGTCCACCCCACCCTCAAGCCCCACGCCGAGCGCGGCGTCGCCGTGCCTTTTCGCGTACCAGGCGCGATAGGCCGCCCCCTCCTCGGTGGCCGCTTCGGAAAGCGGTTGGCGGGGCGCGCCCGGCACGGCCAGGGCGCGCACCTCGGCCCGAAGGCCCAAGGCCCCAAGGGCCCGCATAAGCGCCCGGCGCTTGACCTCGCTTTCGCTGCCCAGGGCGATGCGCACGGGTTCAGTCTACCCGCCGGCCGACGGGACCCCTAGAAAACGCAAACGCGCAATGTTTGTGATAAAATATGAGCGAGGTTCTATAAGGGAGGGACCATGCCCGCGCCCCACCTCCGCGAATGCGACCTCTACCGCCCCCTTCCCAAGGGCTGGGTGCAGTGCACCGCCTGCCACCATTGGTGCGCCGTTCCCCCGGGGAAGGCGGGGAAGTGCGGCGTGCGCCGCAACTTTGGCGGCAAGCTCTACCTCGTCACCTACGGCAGGGCGGCCGCGGTGCACGTGGATCCGGTGGAGAAAAAGCCCCTTTTCCACTTCCACCCGGGAGAGCCCATCCTGAGCCTCGGCACCGTGGGGTGCAACCTCTTTTGCCGGTTCTGCCAGAACTGGCCGATCAGCCAGTTTCGGGCGTTCCACGTGGACCCCAAGACGGGCGAGCCCGACCGCCCCATCGGCGAGGACTGGCCGCCCGAGCGGGTGGTGGAAACCGCGAAGAAGGCGGGGATTCGGCTCATCGCCTACACCTACAACGAGCCTGTGGTCTGGATCGAGTACGCCCGGGACATCGCCAAGCTCGCGAGGGCCGAGGGGATGAAGAACGTCTTCGTCTCCTCGGGCTTCGAGACCCACGAGGCCTGGCGCTACATGGAGCCCTACCTCGACGCGATCAACATTGACCTGAAGGGCTTTTCCGAGGCGTTTTACCGTGAGCTCACCGGCGCCCGGCTCAAGCCCGTGCTCGAGAACATCCGCTACGTCGGCACCGAGCTTAGGGGCAAGGTCTGGCTCGAGGTCACCACCCTGCTCCTTTCCGGCTACAACGACTCCGACGAGGAGATCCGGGGCATGGCCGAGTTCCTCCACTCGGTGAACCCGGAGATCCCCTGGCACCTCACCGCCGCCCACCCCGCCTACCGGATGCCGGACCTTAAGCGCACCCCCCACGAAACCCTGCTCCGCGCCTACCGCATCGCCAAGGAGGTGGGGCTTAGGTACGTCTACCTCGGCAACGTCCTCGACCCCGAGCACGAGTCCACCTACTGCCCCACCTGCGGCGCCCTGGTCATCCACCGCGAGGGCTACCGGGTGCGCACCCTTTGGAAGGAACCCGGGGTTTGCCCCCGTTGCGGGACGCGGATCCCCGGGGTCTGGACCTGGGAGGGAAACGATGAGGCGTGAACCGGCCGTGGCAGGAGCCTTTTACCCCGCCGACCCTGAGGACCTCCAGCGCATGATCGAAAGGTTCCTCGCCGAGGTGCCCAAGGAGCAGGCCAGGCCGCCTCGGGCCGTGGTCGCTCCCCACGCGGGCTATGTCTACTCCGGCCCGGTGGCCGCCTACGCCTTCCGGGCCCTCGCCCCCTACGCTGGCCAGGAGCCGGTGGTCTGGCTTTTGGGCCCGGCCCACTACGTCGCCTTCGAGGGCATCTCCACCGGGCCCTTCACCGTCTGGCGGACGCCGCTTGGGGAGGTGCCGGTCGCCACCGATCGGGTGGCCGAGCTCCTGGCGATGGGGCCGCCCTTTGTCGAGCTCGCCGAGCCCCACCTGCCGGAGCACAGCCTCGAGGTCGAGCTCCCCTTCCTCCAGGTGGTGCTCGGCGCCTTCTCCCTCGTCCCCCTGCTCTTCGGCATCACCGACCCCCTGGCCGCCGCCCGGGCGGCGGCCAGGGGGTCGGTGATGCCGAAGAGCAGGGGGACGAGGGAGAAGGCGCCGAGCA
>JALUED010000127.1 GCA_027053145.1 Thermaceae bacterium
TCGCCCCCCCGCCCAAGTCCACCGGGCGCGAGGTCTGGCGGCTTGAGGCCCTGCCCGGGGTGCGGGCGCTTTCCGGCGCCGACCTGGTCGCGACCGTAACCCGGTTCGTGGCCGAGGGAATCGCCCGGGCGATCGAGCGCTTCGTGCTCCCCCGGGGGCTCGACGAGGTCTGGGTCGCCGGCGGGGGGGCGAAAAACCCGGTGCTTATGGAACACCTCAAGGCGCTTTTGCCGGTGCCCGTGCGCAGCTTTCGGGAGGCCACCGGGCTCGACGAGGGCGTGCGCGAGCCCCTCGCTTTTGCCCTCCTTGGCTACCTGCGCTGGCTTGGGCTTCCGAACGTTCTGCCCCAGGCCACCGGGGCGCGCCGGGCGGCGGTGGCGGGCAAGGTGGTCCTGCCCAGCGAGGAGGGGATCTAGGTGGAGCTTTCGGGCCAGGTGCTCACCCCCTGGGGGCTTCGCTCGGGGAGGCTCGTCTTCGGCGAGCGGATCGAGGGGTTTTTCCCCGGAGAAGCGCCCCTTCGGTACGTGCTTCCCGGTTTCATTGACCTCCACGTTCATGGCGGGGCCGGCGCCGACGCCATGGAGGGGGAAGAGGCGGTGCGGCGGCTCGCCCGCTTCCACGCCGCCCACGGCACCACGGCGCTCCTTGCCACCACCGTCACTGCGCCGTTTGAGGACCTGAAAAGGGGCCTTTCCGGCATTGAGGCGGTGCGCGCCCGTCCCGAGGCGGGGGAGGCCCGGGTGCTGGGGGCGCACCTCGAGGGCCCCTGGATCAGCCCGAAGAAGCTCGGGGCCCAGCCGCCTTTTGCCCGGCCGCCCGCGTTCGACGAGGTCGAGGCGCTGCTCGAGCTCACCCGGGTGCGGGTGGTGACCCTCGCCCCCGAGGTCGAGGGGGGCCTGGAGCTCATCCGCTTCCTCCAAGCGCGGGGGGTGAAGCCCCAGATCGGCCACACGAACGGCACCTTCGAGGACGCCCGGGCCGCCCTCGAGGCTGGCGCGGCCGGATTTACCCACTTCTTTAACGCCATGACCGGCCTCCACCACCGGGCCCCCGGGGTGGTGGGAGCGGGGCTGCTTTTCGCCCGCTTCGCCGAGGTCATCGCCGACGGCCTCCACGTCGCCCCCGAGGCCGCAAAGCTCCTCTTCAAGAACGTGCCCGGGGCCTACGTGGTCACCGACGCGGTGGCGGCGGCGGGGATGCCGGACGGCCCCTACCCCCTTGGCCGCTACCGGGTGGAGAAACGGGGCGAAGGGGTCTACCTCGAGGACGGCACCCTGGCCGGGAGCACGCTCACCCTCGACCGGGCGCTAAAAAACCTCGTCGCCTGGGGGCTTTCGCTCCCTGAGGCGGCAAGCCGGCTCTCGAAGCTCCCCGCCCGCTACCTGGGCCTAAAGGACCGGGGCGAACTCAAGCCCGGCTACCTTGCCGACATCGTGGTCCTCGACGAAAACCTAAACGTGGAGGAGGTCTACGTTGAGGGAAGGCGCGTCCACCCCGCGGATGCTCGTTGAGGCGCTTGCGGCCCCCGCGGTCGTCGAGCGGCTTTTTCGGGAGAACGAACCCGAGGCCCGGGACCTCGCCCGCTTCCTCCGCCGCCGCCCGCCCGCTTTCGCCTTCACCGTGGCCCGGGGAAGCTCGGACCACGCCGCCACCTACGCCCAGTACCTCTTCGGCCTCGTGGGCGGGGTCTACACCGGCTCGTTCCCCCCGAGCCTTGCGAGCGTCTACCGGGCGGGGCTTTCGCTTGCCGGAGCGCTCGGGGTCTTTATCAGCCAGTCGGGGAAAAGCCCCGATTTGGTCGAGGCGGCCCGCGCCGCCCGGAAGCGGGGGGCCCTGACCCTAGCCGTCACCAACGACCCCGCCTCCCCCCTCGCCGAGGCCGCCGAGGTGATTCTGCCCCTCCACGCGGGCGAGGAAAAGGCGGTCGCCGCCACCAAGACCTTTGTCGCCGAGCTTGCGGCGCTTTACCAGCTCGCCGCCCACTGGTCGGAGGATGCGGCCCTAAGGGAGGCCCTTTGGCCCCTGCCCGAGGCGCTTGCCCGCGCGAGCCAGGCCGAATGGCCGCGTTTTCTCGAGGTTTTTTCCGAGGTCGAGCACGCCTTCGTCCTCTCCCGGGGCCTCGCCTACGCGAGCGCCCTCGAGGCCGCCCTTAAGCTCAAGGAGGCCGCCGGGCTTTTGGCCGAAGGGTTTTCCGCCGCCGAGTTCCTGCACGGACCCGTAGCCCTCGTCGAGCCCGGCTTTCCGGTGCTCGTCCTCGCTCCCGAGGACGCCGCCCTTCCCGGCGTCCGCGAGGTGGCTGCAAACCTCCAGGAAAAGGGCGCTTTGCTCCTTTGGGCCGGGGCCGAGCCCGGCGTGGGGGAGGCCCTTTTCGTCCCCAAGGCGCCCCACCCCTAC
>JALUED010000128.1 GCA_027053145.1 Thermaceae bacterium
GGGATGCGCCTCCACCACGTAGGCCACGCGGTCGAGGACCTCGAGGAGGCGAAGGCCCGCTACGCCCTGCTCGGCTACAGGGTTCAGGCCGAGGGCGAGGTCGAAAGCCAAGGGGTGCGGGTCGCGATGCTCAAGCCCCCGGAAAGCGGGGCGCTCCTTGAACTCCTCGAGCCCACCGGCCCCGAAACCCCGGTGGGGCGGTTCCTCGCGCGCCGCGGCCCGGGCCTCCACCACCTGGCCTTCGCCGTCCCCGACCTCAAGGCCAAGCTCGCCGAGCTCAAAGCCCAGGGCCTCCCGCTTGTGGACAAGGTCCCGAGGCCGGGCTTTGGCGGCCACCTCGTCGCCTTCGTCCACCCCAGGGCCTTCCACGGGGTGCTGGTCGAGCTGGTCGAGGAATGAACCGGGCCTACCTCGCCGCCGCGCTCCTCTACATGGCGGCGATCTTCGCCCTCTCCTCGCTCCCGGGGAGCGCGGCCGGGATCCCCCCGCCCTGGGACAAGCTCGCGCATTTCCTCGAGTACGCCGTCCTCGGCTTCCTACTCGGCCGGGGCACCGGGCGGTTTTCCCCCGCCCTCGCGACCGCCGCCCTCTACGGCGCGAGCGACGAGCTCCACCAGGCCTTCGTCCCCGGCCGCGAGGCGAGCGCCCTCGACTGGATCGCCGACGCCCTCGGCGCGGCGCTCGGGGCGGCCCTCAGTCTTCGTCCCAGGAGCGCATCTCCCACGCGCCGGTGATCGGGTTGTAGGTGGGCTCGTAGTCCTCCCGCCCGGTCTCGAAGCGGTCCTCGACCGGGTTGTAGACCGGCCCCGCGTCCCTTCGCTGGGTGTCGTACCGGTCCGCCGCCGGGTTGTAAACGGGCCCCGACCCCGGCGGGGCGTACCGGTAGCGCCCCGTTACCGGGTTGTACTGGAGCTCCCAGTCCTCGGGCACCACCTCCCAGGTGCCCTCCACCGGGTTGTACTTGCGGACCTTCACGCCTCCATTCTAGACGGCGAAGGCCCAACGCCCCCGCTTCATCAGCACCACCGCGCGTCCGTCCTCGTGGACGCCGAGGACGTCCACCTCCTCGGAACCGATCATCCAGTCCTGGTGGACGAGGCTTTCGTTCATGCCCCTTGCCCTCCGCGCCTCGGGATCAAGGCGGTCGGCGTCTTTGAGGTTTTCGCTGTACGCCTGGCCGAAGGCGAGGTGGCTTGCTGCGTTTTCGTCGAATAGGGTGTTGAGGAAAAGCACCCCCGCCCTCCGCACGCCGGAGTCGGCGGGGACGAGCGCAACCTCGCCGAGCCTTTTTGCCCCCTCGTCGGTGGCGAGCAGGGCCCGGACGGCCTCGATCCCCTCCTCCGCCCGCACCTCGACCGCGACCCCGTTTTCGAAGCGGACCTCGAGGCCCCGCACCAAGACCCCGTTTAAGACGAAGGGCATCGTCGCCCGCACCCGACCGAAGACCCGCTCCCTATGGGGCATGGTGAAGACCTCCTCGGTGGGAATGTTGGGGAGCACGCGAACGCCGTTTTTGGCCTCGCCCCAGCCCCCCTTCCAGACGTGCCCCTCGGCAAGGCCCACGGTGAGGTCGGTGCCGGGGCCGAGGAAGCGCAGGGCGTGGAAGTTCTGCTCGGTGAGCCAGCGGGCCCGAGCGGAGAGCTCGTCGGCGCGGGCGGTCCACTCGGCCAGGGGGTCTTCGGCGTCAAGGCGGGTCGCGACCCGGATCGCCTCCCCAAGCCGCGAAAGGGCCTCTTCCTCGGAGAGCTCGGGGAAAACCGCCCGCGCCCAACCGCGCACCGGGTAGCCGACCACCGTCCAGTTGGTGGCAAAGCGCGAAAGCGGAAGCAAAACCGCCTGGTACGCCCGCGCGTGGGCCTGCATGGCCCGCCCCACGCGCTCGGCGGGAACCCCGGCTAGAAGGCGGGGGTCCTCGCCGACCACCGCGAGCCGGGCCATCTCGCCGCTTGCAAGCCGCTCCCCGATCGCCCGGTAGAGCCACGCGGGGGCGTAGCCAAGCGCCGCCTCGCTCGCAAGCGCAAAGCGGAGGCGAGAAAGCTCGTCGTCGCCGAAAAAGGGCAGGACCGCAACCCCGCCGGCCCGGTAGACCTCGCGGGCGATCGCCCGCACCAGGGGAAGCTGCTCCACGTGGGCGGTGAGGAAGACCTCCTGCCCCTCGCGGAGGTTCAAGCCCACCCGAACGGCCAACCTGGCTAGCTTCTCCTCAAAGCTCATAGGTGCTCCTTCCACCACGCAAGATAGGCGTTCAGCCGGGCCACGCGGCGGTCCGGACGGCCGGACCGAGAGAGATCATGCCCTTCTTCCGGCACGCGGAAAAACCGGGTCTTCACCCCGCGATCAAAGAGCGCCGCGAACCAGGTCTCCCCCTGGTCGATGGGGCAACGGTGGT
>JALUED010000129.1 GCA_027053145.1 Thermaceae bacterium
TCCCGGAGGCGCTTGAGCGCTTTCGGCCGGACTTAATCCTGGTCCAGGCCGGCGCCGACGCCCACCACCTGGACCCCCTCGCCGACCTCCTGCTCACCACCCGGGCCTTTCGCCACGCCTTCTCCCGGCTCCTTGAGCTCGCCGAGGAAAGCGCCGGCGGCCGGATCGTCTTCACCCTGGGGGGCGGGTACTCGCTGGACGCCACCCCCCGGGTCTGGGCGCTGCTTTACTTCCTCGTCCAAGGGAAGACGCCCCCCGAGGTCCTGCCCGAGGGCTGGAGGAGGCGCTGGGAGGCCGCCTTAGGCGAGCCCATCACCCCCACGCTCGAGGACCCGGCGCCGGCCTTTTCCATCCCGCGGCGCGCGGAGATCGCGTGGAAGAACCGCCACACCGCCGAACGGCTCCTCGCGCTGATGGGCTCCTTCAACCCTCCCGGTAGAATCGGCTCCTCGGGTAGTAGTCGGTGACCAGGAGCTTCAAAAACGCCGCCGTCGGCACCGCGAGCAACGCCCCCCAAAGGCCAAAGAGGGCGGCCCCGGTGAGGATTGCGAGGATCACCGAAACCGGGTGGAGCTCGGTGGTCTTGGAAAGCACCCAGGGCGAGTAGAGGTTGGCCTCAAGCTGGTTCTCGACCACGAAGACGAGGATCGCCCCCAAAACGTAGATCCAGCCCTTGGTGGCGGCGAGGAGGACGGCGAGAAGGAGCGAAACGAGCCCGCCGAGGTAGGGAATCAGGTTAAAGACCGCCCCGATGAAGCCGAGCGAGGCGGCCATGGGGATGCCGAGGAGGGCGTAGCCCGCCCCAAGCGTCAGCCCGGCGAGGGCGGCGACCACGAGCTGCCCCCGGACGTAGCCCCCCACCGCCCGGTCGAGCTTCTCCGCGAGCTCGTCGGCGAAGGGCCGGTAGGGCCTGGGGACGAGGGCGCGGAAGGCCTCCCCCACCCGGGGGAAGTCGAGCATCAGGTAGGCGGCGATGAGGAGCACCAGGAAGAGCTGGAAAAGGCCGCCCACCACCTCGGCCACCCCCGCCACCAGCCCCCGGCCGCCGGCGAGGAGGGCCCTAAGCCAGGAGAGGAAGGTCTCGGTGAACTGCCCAAGAAGCGCCCCCAAATCCCCTGAGGCCTGGCGGAAAAAGGCCTCAAGCTCCTCCCCAAGCCCAAGACTCTGGTCCAGGGAGCGGGCGAGCCGCTGAAGCCAGGCCAGGACGCCCTCGACCAAGCGGGGCAGGTCGGCGACGAGGACGGAGAGTTGGGCCACCACCTGGTAGACGAGCACCGAGGCCAGCGCCAAAAAGAGAAAGCCCAAGAGGTAAACAAGAAGCACCCCCGCCCAGCGGGGGACCCGCCGGCGCTCCAGGGCCACCAGGATGGGGTTCGCGAGGTAGGCGAGGGTGTAAGCGGCGACAAAGAGGCCCACCGCCTCGGCGGCGCGCACGAGCAGAAGGTAAAGGAGGTAAAAAAGCCCGAGGTAGGTGGCGACGCGCACGTAGGGGTTTTTCCAGACTTCAAGGAACGCTTCCCGCATGGGCTACTCCTCCGCCAGGTGCACGAAGAACCCTTGGGCCTTTTTCCGCAAGACCTCGGGGGCAAGCCCTTTGCCGAAGTAGGTGCCGCGGTCCACCTCGCCCTCCCAAAGCTCAAAGAGCAAGCGGGCCCCGACCCGTCGCCCCTCGACCTCAAGGCGGGTGCCGCTATTGCCCACGTTGCCGATCCAGTCCCCGCGTTCCACCCGGGCGCCCACCTCCACCCAAGGGGCAACCGCCGAGAGGTGGGCGTAGACGCTGATCCACCCGTCGGGGTGGCGGATCCAAACCTCCCGCCCCCGAAGCCGGTCCATCTGCTCCGGGCTTGCCCCATGAGCGACCGCCCGGATAAGGGCTTCGAAGGCCTCCTTGGTCGGGGGCGTCCAGTCCCGGTCGGCCTTGACGACCTCGCCGGCGTTCGCCGCCACCACCCCGGTACCGTAGACCACCGGCACGCAGGCGTCCCCGTTGGTGAAGACGAAACCGTAGGAGACCCCGTTGCGGTAGGGCCGGGGCGCCCCCGGCAGGTGGTCGGGGTCTTTGGGCAGGCAAGCGCCGGGCAGGGGCAAAACGTAGGGGAGCGCCGGCCCCGCTTCGGGAGCTTGGGGCTTGGGCTCGGTTTCGACCGGGGCGGAAGCCGAGGGCTCGGCGATCGCCCCAATCCCCGCGGCCAGCTCGGCCAGCCGCCGCTCGCTCCGCTGCCAAGCGTAGGTCACCAAGGCGGCGTAGAGCAGGGTGAGAAAGAGCAGGTACCAGCCGGGCTTAAGCCGCATAGCCCTATTCTTGCACGGCGTGCGAAAATGAGGGCCGTGGAATCCGAGGCCCCAAGCTGCGGGGTGCACGTCCTTCACCCCGAGCAGGT